>JAFNGF010000097.1 GCA_017885385.1 Planctomycetota bacterium | reverse complement strand
CCACCCGGTCGCCCGGCAGGATTGGGCAACTTATCTAAACTCCATCCAGCTGATGGACGAGTATGTCGGCAAAATCCTCAAACGCCTGGATGATGAGAACCTGGCGAAAAACACGGCCGTAATTTTTATAGGCGACAACGGGCAGTGCCACGTTCGCGGCAAACAGTGGCTTTACGATGGCGGCATTTATATTCCGCTGATAGTTCGCTGGCCGGGCAGGCTTAANNAAGGGCGGGTCTTTCTCGAACCCGCCGCAGATGGGACCTGGAGACCTGTGAAAAAACGCGACCATATAATCGCCGCCCGTGACCGCTGCGACGAGACTATTGACCATATCCGCTGTGTCCGCACCCAGCAATATAAGTACATCCGCAACTTTATGCCGGAGCGGCCATACACGCAGAGAAATCGCTACAAAGAGCAGTCGTATCCGGTGCTGAATCTTATGAAAGAGCTTTACGCGCAAGGAAAACTCACGCCCGTGCAGGCCCTATTTATGGCGCCGCGAAAGCCGGATGNNACGCAGCGACCCATACGAGATAAACAACCTTGCGGCCTCGCCGGGGCATCAAGCGATACTTAGAGAGATGCGGGCGATTCTGGAAAAGTGGATCGAAGATACCGGCGATATGGGCCGATTTCCGGAGAAACTAAGTGCTATAACCGAGCGCGATAGGAAGCGAATCCTGGAAGAAGATAAGAGCNNACGGCTAAACAAGATATTTAGCCCCGCAATTCATTGCGGGGTTCTCTGCCTGCGTTTGCGATCCGGCCTGCATGAACTCTCACGCAGGTTCTATAATTTCTGTGCCCTGCCAGGGCTTGGCCAGATAAACGTCGCAGTCCAGATCGAACCTGTCTTTGTAGGCCTTTCGCACATTCTTACTTATTTTTGCCGCTGCATCAGGCTGGACCAGCGCCACCACCGAGCCGCCAAAGCCGCCCCCGCAAAGCCTGGCGCCGTAAGCACCGTCCGATTGCCAAATTTGCTCTGCCAGGAAATCCGTCTGCTCGCACGATATCTGATACAAATCTCTGGCCGAGCAGTGCGATTCGTTCATAAGCCGGCCCAGTTTTTCTATGTCATTTTGCTTGAGAGCTTCCGCCGCGGCGAGTACCCGGGCGTTTTCTCCTATCACGTGGCCGGCACGCAAAAACTGGACATTGTCGAGCTGGTTCTTGACTGAATCCAGCATGGCCTGGTCCGCATCTCGAAGCGCCCTAACCTGAGGGTACTTCTCAGCTATGACGGCGCACGCCTCTTCACACTGCCGGCGGCGCTTGCCATATTCACCGCCGCCTATTTCGTGCTTAACCATGCTATTGAAAATCATTATGGAGCAGGCGTTGCTGTCAAAGGGAAGAAGCCTGACGCTGACGTCGCGACAGTCAAGCAGGATGACGTGGTCTTTTGTCGCCGTTACGGCGGTGATTTGATCAAGGATGCCGCACGGACTTTTTGCGTAGACGTTTTCTGCCTTCTGGCATATTTGGGCCAGTCTTTTCGGCTGTATTTGCCAATCGGGCTTGGAAAGATGAATCATTGCTTTTGCCAGAGATACCTCCAAAGCGGCTGAGCTGCTTAAGCCTGCACCAACGGGCACGTCACTGGCAATGTACAAATTCGCCCCCTTTACGTCTAAACCTTCCCGGCACAGATAAGCCGCTACCCCCCTGCCGTAATTGGCCCACTGGCAGTCCTGCGACGGCTCCGGGGCAGGCCCCTGCTTCCGCAGGGGCAAGCTTGTCCCCGCGAAAGCGGGGAGCTCAAACTCGTGTTTCTGCCTGGCCCATTCTGAATAGAGGCAGATTATGTTATCGTTGCGTTTTGCCGCCGCTACGCAAGCAGAGCTATCTATTGCAGCGGCGATAACAAATCCCTCGTTATAATCGGTGTGACCGCCGATCAATTCAACCCGCCCACTGGCGCGACTAACAAAAGCGGGCTTCTGGCCGGCGTAAATCTTTCCAAAATTCATCGACATTTTCTTGGGTAAAGAACTGCGATTGTCAACCATTCAAACCTCACCATCAAACTTGCGTTTGGCGTACAGCGTATAGACTAAACGCTAAACCCTTCACGCTGCACGCTAATATATGGACCGCAGGCCTTTTTCCTTGACCTGAGCGACAAGTGACTTTAACTCAGCCAACAAGGCCTGCAATTGTTCGGTGCTTTCGAGCATACTTTCATACAGCCGGCCGTCGTTGACGAGCTTGGCGGCTGTCCCCTGGCCTTGGCTTATCTTCTCGAAAAGTACCCGTAACTGAGAGGTAGTCCGGCTTAACTGTTCGGTTGTGTCGACCAGAGCAATGACGACCTTGTTCACCCCTGCATCTGCATTTTTCAAAGTCGTGGTCCCGGCAGTAGAAAACTCCTGGACTTGCTTTAGCGTCTCGGTGGCCTGTTTTGTTGCCTCGGACAGGTTAGCCAAAATCAGCTTGAAGTTGTGCTTGGTAGCCTGGTCGCCAAGAATATCGTTGGCGTTCTTAACCAGACTATCGAAGCTGTCGATAAGCTCCTCGAATTTCTTTTGACTTTCAGCGGGGAAAAACTCGCTAGTCATGCCGGTCGAACCCTGAAGCAGTATTCCGCCCACCAGGAATTTTGTTTCAGGCCGGTTGGGGTCAATCGGTTCAGCAGGTAAGGTAGGGTCAACTACCAGCTCGATAATACTGCTTGCTAAACTACGTGTCACCAATTTCACGTCCACGTTGGAGGGGATATCGACATATTTCTTGTCGATGCTAAGAATAACCTTGGTTTGGTGATACACCAGGTGGGTGTCCTGATCTTCCAGCCTTTCCGGAGCCATAACGCCTGTTACTGTGCCGATCTGATAGCCGCAGAATTCAACCGGCGTATTCTTCTCAACTCCCTTAGCGGTCGGGAATTGAACGACCACTTCAAAAGAGTGGATTTCGCTGAGTTTTATCGGTAGGTCGCCGAACTTAAATACCAGCCATACCAGCGCAGCCAAGCCTACTATCACAAAAACGCCTACGAGAAGGTTGCGTCTCCTTTGGGTGGTTTCATAGTCAGTCACTTTTGTGTCCCTTTCCTTTTTTACCGCTGAGGCCGCAGAGGTCGCAGAGAAAATCATCTTTCCAATTTTTGCCACAGACGCCGTCCCTTCGGCAGGCTCAGGGCAGGCTCTGAGCAAAGTCGAAGGAGAGCTCAGAGCAAGTATTCTATTTTTCTATCTCGGTGAACTCTGTGTCCTCTGTGGTTTTTTCTCTGCGGTTAATCCTTCAAGCCGGTGCGGCCTTGCATAAACAGCTCTCTTATGGCACGTAGAGGATAGCCGCTCCGGTTGAGTCTGTTTATCAGCCTAATTCGCTCGACGTTTTTTTCGTCAAACAGGCGTCTTCCCGTCGGAGTAACTTCGGCAGGCTCCAGCAGGCCAACCATCAGGTAATATTGCAGAGATTGGCGGGAAACGCCAGCTTTTTTTGCGGCGGCGCCTATCGGCATTAATTCTTTATCGACCATTTTACATCCGAGCCTTTTGCCGTCTCTTGCGCAGTTCGTCTACCAAAGTCAAAAACGAGGTTCTAACCTGTTCAAAAGTTATTCGCCGCATAGCCGCTTTGGAATCGGCGGACCCATCTACTTTTTTGGAACCCCGCGAAGCGGGAACCCTCGCCCATTTAGGCGAAACTATAAGTAAATAATCAAAGCCCGCTGGAATCTGTCCTTGGCATAGCCTCCAGACCTCCCGCAACAGCCTTTTGACGCGATTGCGCACGACCGCACCGCCGCAAGATTTGCCTACGGAGACGCCCAGTCGTGGATAGCCGCAATCGTTCCGGCGGATGTACAGGACTAAGAATCCATCGCTTGCGCACAAGCGGCCGGCCACAACCGCTCTGAACTGGGTGTTGGTGACAAGTCTCTTATATTTGGGCAACGATTTTCTGTTTGCCGTTTCCAATTTAACTGGTGGCTGCTATTTTCTGTCCGCTGTAACGCCGGGCCAATCATCCGTGCGGAACGGGCCGGCCGGCAGACCTTCCTTATTATAGAGGTCACAAACGGGGTTGTCCGCCCAGGCGTAACGCACAGCGACCGGTTCTGCTACTTTGTCGCTGCTGACCACGACGGTATTGCCGTCGATCCGCGCGTCTGCCCAGACGAATTTGCGGTCCGCACCGGCAACGGTAAAGCCCTTCAACGGCCCACCCACCATAGGGCTGGCGGGCAAGCCCCCGCCGGCAGCCAGACCGGCGCCCGTGTGATTGAACTCCAGAATAATCTTGTTCCCGTCAACCTTCAACGATTTGTAGATGGGGCCCGAATAAACGAGGTTCTTGCCGTAAGTCTTTGCCAGCGCCCATAACGCCAGACGCTTGCCGGCGTCTTGCTTATTTTTCGGGTGTATGTCGTTGGCCTCTCCGATGTCGATGATGACGGCCATACCCGTATTGGGCAAAGCCAGCGTCAATAGCTGCGCCTCGCGCAGCTCAGCCCAGTCGCTGTCACCGGGTTCGGGCTTAGCTGCCATGAAGTTAGCCAGCTGCACGAAAAGAAAGGCAAAATCTCCCTGCTGCCAATCCTTGCGCCAGTTGTTGATCATAGCCGGGAAGAGTTTGCGGTATTGATATGCCCGCCCGGCGTTGGATTCGCCCTGATACCATATCGCCCCTGCGAGGCCATACGGAATCAATGGGGCAATCATTGCGTTATACAAGCCTGCCGGGCAGTTCGGATTCCCCGGCCCGAACGGTTCGCCGGGCGTGGGCGGCGGCTTGCTGCCTTCGGTCTTGGCCTTTTCGACCGCCTCCTGCCACTGGGCCAGCTTTTGCTCATATTCCTTCTTTGCCTGCGGATATTTCGCAACCGCGTCATCGTATCGCTGCAGGATGGGGGCAAAATCCTGCTCCGCCTCCAGGGCCTGTCGGCTGGTCCAGGCCTCAGCGGGCGTGCCACCCCAGGAGGTGTGAATCAAGCCGACCGGCACATTTAGCTCTTTGTGCAGCTCTCTGCCAAAATAGTAGGCAACCGCGGAGAATTCGGCAGCCGTCTGCGGAGTACACTGCTGCCAGCTGCCGACGCAGTCGCTCTGCGGCTCTTCCGCCACCTTACGCTGAACACTAAAGAGTCTGATATTCGGATAGTTCGCGGCGGCAATTTCCTGCTCGGCGTTGGCGGATTGCCTGACCGCCATCTGCATATTCGATTGGCCGGAACAGACCCAGACCTCGCCCACAAGAATATTCTTGATTGTTATGGAATTTTTGCCGCTGATAGTCATCTCGTAAGGCCCACCTGTCCCCCTGCCTTCTTGCGAAAGCAAGAAGGGGGGCGGGGTTATTTCAAATCGCCACTTGCCATCCTTGTCGGTGGGCGCTGCCCAGCGCATATTATGCCAGCTAACCGCGACCGTGATCTCTTCGCCGGGGGCTGCCCAACCCCAGATGGACACTTTTTGGCCGCGCTGTAGAACCATGTTGTCGCCGATCACAGCGGGCAGCCTGACATCGGCACAGGCTGTGCCGGCGCCGGCCAGCAGCAAGACCAAAGAAAGGACGAGGGTTCCCGCAAAGCAGGGTCCCAAAATGATTGACTCTCTGGAACCGATTCGCTTGTCACTCATCTGCCAGCTCCTTAATATCAACAAAAACAAAATTGACTGCGTTTTTTTACCGCTGAGATCGCAGAAGTCGCGCAACGGAGGACGGACGACGGATTGCTGTCTTCTATCCTCTGTCTTCTGTCTTCACATTTTTTTCTGCATTCTCCTACTCTGCGAAGCAGCGCTTCGCTGCGAAGGACGAGTCAGCGTTCTCTGCGGTTAGGTCTCTTGTCCTGCCGCAATGGTTATCGGTCGGGCAATTATACCACTGTCACAGCGGCAGGTCAAAAAGATGGTTCTTATGGTCCGGTCGGAGCGAAAATTTGTCAATTTAGTCTTTACGCCGGAACCGGACTGCGGTATAGTAACTCAAGAAACCATTAATTTCAGGGAGGATTACAAAATGGCTGGACATAGAAAATACACAGTCCTGGGTTTAAGACCGTTTTTATTGGCGATCGTGCTGCCGGTTATAGTAGTCGCCGCGGGGTGCAAAAGAAAGCCGGCTGAGCCGAACCTGCCTGAAGGCACTTCGCCCGGGACGGTGAAACCTGAGCCGGGTGTCACCCGCGTGCCGGGTGCCGAAAAGAGCTTAAGTCAAACCATCCAGGATGCAAAGACNNATAACCTTCTGGGCGACCTATTGCGGTGCATGTCGATTGGAGATACCGCACCTTATGGAGCTGCGAAATACCGTCGGTGAAGACAGCCTGGCAATACTTGCCATATCAAATGAAGCACCTGAATTGGTGAAGAAGTTTGCAGCTCAGCAGAAGATCAACTACACCGTCATAGCACAGCCTGGGCCTATGCCGAGCCCATTTGACTCGGTAGAATATACTCCGACGAATTTCTTGATAGATTCGCAAGGCAGAATAAAACTGGCTGCTATCGGCCTGATGTCGGCGGATGAAATCAAGGCCGTGCTGCAGGCGCCGTAAGCGTCGGTCCGCCAGAGGCGGAGCGAAACTCGAAATTCAAAATTCGTCGGGCGACCGCCGTATGAGCACTAACTTTTCAGACTGCGGTCATTGAGTAAAATCAAATTGATATTCTGCAGGGTCGTACCTGAACATTGTGCCCGTAGCTAAGTCTATAATCAGCCCTGGCCAAATCAAAATATTTACCCAGTATAAAGGCTCGATAGATTTATTCAGGGTTAGCGTTTGGGTCTTACCATCAAGGCTGGCCTCTATCACATAATCCTTGCCGCGCGGAATTGATACTTGATATGGCGTTACCCCCTTGTAAGGGCCGATTCTTACCTTAGCACCTTCCGGCTTTGAATCAACTGAGATTGTTTGTGGGGCCGACGTAAATATACTGCAGCAACCCTGGCTAAACACAACGATGAGCAGTGTGAAAATGACTCCAACTTCTTTCATGGTCGATACCTCCATAAATCGAAACCATAATGCTTATGAAACATATTGAAAAACACGCCTGTGCCCAAGTCGCACTTGTTCTGGGTAATAATTAGAATGGACCCGATCCCAATTGTCAAATGGACAATCAGAAATTTCTAAATGGTTTTTCAAATCAGAGCAGAAAAACTGCTGGACAATTCTATAAAGGCTGGTTATAATCACGCTGTTTCAGGAAATGAGGTTTTTTGCCGATAACAGAGGTACGCAATTATGGCACATAAAAAAGGACAAGGTTCTACCCGCAACGGGCGGGACAGTAATGCCCAATATAGAGGCGTAAAGATGTTTGGGGGCCAGCAGGTGATAGCCGGTTCAATCCTTGTCCGGCAGTGCGGAAGCAAGTTTTTCGCCGGCCACAATGTCGGTGTAGGCAGAGACTTTACGTTGTTCGCCACCACAGACGGCACGGTGCGCTTCCAGGGCCGAAAAGTCAACGTCGTTTAACTCACCAGGCGCCTGTTACAGCGGCAAATCTGCAACAACCTCAAGTCTCCGTAAGGGACTGATTTTTACTGACTATTTTGAAAGCTTCACAGGCAATCGCCAATTCTTCATTTGCGGGAATCGTCATCGCGTATACCGAGGAATCCTTTGTTGAGAAGAACGCTTCGTTGCTCAGATTTTTCTCTTCGTGGACTTTGACGTCCAGATAGCCGAACGCATCGAGTATCTTCTTACGCAGCACTGGGCTGTTTTCACCTATGCCGCCCGTGAATACTACTGCATCAATACCACCGAGAACAGCCGCGTACGCTCCAATGTACTTCTGGATACGATACACAAACACATCGAGAGCGTCCCGGGCCTTTTCGTCGCCCTGTTCTGTCAGGTAAATAATGTCTCGCATATCGCTTTTACCGCACAGACCCTTCAGGCCGCTGTCTTTATTGAGCAGCTCTTCGAGCTGTTCAGCGTTCAATCCCAAATGTTTCAAGATATAGATAATTATGCCTGAGTCGAGGTCACCTGGTCGCGTTCCCATCAGGACACCCTCAAGCGGTGTAAAGCCCATAGACGTATCCACTGCCTTGCCGTGCTTAAATGCGGTAACCGATGCCCCGCTCCCAAGGTGACAGGTGATTATCCGAAGTTCTTCCAGCCGTTTGCCAATAAGGCGCGAGGCCTCTTTAGCCACATAACTATGACTTATACCGTGAAAGCCGTACCTGCGAATCCCCTGCTTTTCGCACATTTCAATCGGCAGCCCGTATAGATAAGCCCTGGCCGGGATCGCCTGGTATAAAGCGGTATCAAACACGGCAACATTGAAACTCTTCGGCAGCAGCCGCTGGCACGACTGAATCGCAGCTATGTTGGGAGACCCGTGCAAGGGGGCAAATTCGGCATATTCTTTAATAAGCGACATCACCTCATCATTAATAAGGACGGCCTGAGAAAACTTCTGACCGCCATGAACTACCCTGTGTCCGACGACATCAATCTGGTCTGTGCTTGGCAGAACCTGCGTCTCTCTTGCGGTCAGCATACCCAGGAAGAACTCTACCCCCTGATGATAGTCGGCGACGTCGCGTTTCAAATTGCGCCTGGTCCGGCCAAAATCAAACGAGATGAGTGCAGGGCTTTGGCCTATGCGCTCAATCGAACCCTTCATTAGGATTTTCGTCTGCGGCATTTCATACAAGGTGCACTTTATTGAAGAGCTGCCCGTATTTATCGAAAGGATTTTCATCAATCCGACTCTTAGTAAAGGAGTGCTCTACCGCTTCCTGTGTTTCCATTTCCAGTTACGAATCTCCGGCATATCTTCGCCGTATTTAACAATGTATTGCTTATGGTCTATCAGCTTGTCACGGACGAACTGTCTGGTATAAGCAGCCATATAGCCCAGTTTTGGAACACGGTGAACAACGTCCGCGACCAGGTTATAGCGGTCCAGGTTGTTTCGGACAAGCATATCGAAAGGCGTTGTAGTTGTCCCCTCTTCGATGTACCCGCGGACGTGAAGATTGTCGTGGTTTGTCCTTCGGTAGGTCAATCTGTGTATGAGCCACGGATAACCGTGATAGGCAAAAATGACGGGTTTATCCGTAGTGAAAAGCGTGTCAAATTCATAATCGCTAAGGCCATGCGGATGAAGTTCCTTCGGCTGCAGGGTCATCAGGTCGACGACGTTTATGACTCGGACCTTCAGCTCGGGTATAAGGTCTCTGATGATATCGACGGCAGCAAGCGTCTCAAGCGTTGGTATGTCACCGCAGCAGGCCATTACGACATCGGGCTGGCCGCCTTTGTCATTACTTGCCCATTCCCACATACCAATGCCCGACGTGCAGTGTTTGATGGCGTTGTCCATATCGAGCCATTGGAGATTCGGCTGTTTACCCGCCACAATCACATTCACGTAATTGCGACTGCGCAGACAATGGTCGGTCACCGACAACAACGTGTTGGCATCAGGTGGGAAATATGCTCTTACGATGTCCGCCTTCTTGTTTACTACATGGTCGATGAAACCCGGGTCCTGATGGCTGAAGCCGTTGTGGTCCTGCCTCCACACGTGCGACGTCAGCAAATAATTCAGCGAGGCAATTGGTCGCCTCCAGGGGATTTCATGTGTCGTTACCTTAAGCCATTTTGCGTGTTGATTGAACATCGAATCGATGATGTGAATAAACGCCTCGTAGCAGGAGAACAAACCGTGCCTTCCTGTAAGCAGGTAGCCCTCGAGCCAGCCCTGGCAGGTGTGCTCGCTTAGAATTTCCATAACCCGCCCGTCCGGGGAGAGGTGGTCATCCTCCGGTATCCTTTCCTCCATCCACGTCCTGTCGGTGACATTAAAAAGCTCGCTTAGACGATTCGAGGCCGTCTCGTCGGGGCCAAAGACTCTGAAGTTTTTTCGGTCGTCGTTGAGCTTCATTACGTCGCGCAGAAACGCACCCATAACGCGGGTTGCTTCTGCAGTCACCCGGCCCGGCGCAGGGACATGAACGGCGTAATCGCGAAAGTCCGGCATCTTGAGGTCTTTGAGCAGCAGACCTCCATTGGCGTGAGGATTTGCCCCCATTCGGCGACTGCCCTGCGGAGCGAGGTCACTGAGTTCCGAAAGTAGTCTGCCGTTTTTGTCAAATAGCTCCTCTGGTTTGTAACTTTTCATCCACCTTTCGAGCAGCTTGATGTGTTTGGGTTTGGTTCTCAGCTCAGCCAATGGAACCTGATGAGACCGCCAGAAGCCCTCGGTCTTTAATCCGTCCACCTCTTTTGGGCCCGTCCAGCCCTTTGGGCTTCGAAGAATAATCATAGGCCATTGAGGACGCTTGGCCAGTCCGCTGCTGCGGGCATCGTTCTGGATTTTTTGAATCTCACTGATTACCTTATCCAGTGTCGCAGCCATCATTTCATGCATCTCCTTCGGTTTTGAACCCTCCACGAAATACGGCTTGTAGCCATAGCCGACAAACAGACTCTCCAGTTCCTTATGGTTGATCCGGGCCAGCGTTGTCGGGCTGGCGATTTTGTATCCGTTTAGATGCAGAATGGGTAAAACGGCACCATCGCGTATAGGATTCAAGAACTTGTTCGAATGCCACGCCGTCGCCAGCGGTCCTGTCTCGGCTTCTCCGTCGCCTACAACGCACGCAACTATCAGGTCGGGATTATCAAAGGCGGCGCCGAACGCATGAGAAATCGAATATCCCAGCTCCCCGCCCTCATGAATCGAGCCGGGCGTCTCCGGAGCCACGTGACTGGGTATGCCGCCCGGAAAGGAAAATTGCTTGAACAGTTTTTTCATTCCTTCCACATTTTGAGATATATTCGGGTATACCTCGCTGTATGTCCCCTCCAAATACGTGTTGGCGACCAGAGCCGGCCCCCCATGACCAGGCCCTGTGATATAAATCATATTCAAATCATATTTTTTTATGACCCTGTTAAGATGGACATAGATGAAATTCAGCCCCGGCGATGTCCCCCAATGTCCGAGAAGACGCGGCTTGATATGTTTGAGCTTAAGCGACTGCTTAAGCAGCGGGTTGTCGTACAGGTAAATCTGCCCCACGGTCAAATAGTTTGCCGCACGCCAGTAACCGTCTATCAATTTGAGTTGTCTTGCAGAAAGGACCTTTTCCATTTAGCATCCCCTTTAATCTCGCGTCAAATCCCGCCGTATAAAGCCCCAGGAATACGACACATTGGAGTCGGTCGCCTGTTTTCACGAATTTTGATTAGGCACAGCCACTTGTATTATCCCCTTTCCGAACCTATCGCATTTCACATCATAGCCGACTCGATGCCAATACGGAAGCATCTTCCACGCCCATCTGATTCAGTGCATCGAGACCATTCTATAGAGGGCGACAAAGATGACGATGTCCTCTCCAAAGGAATCGGAGATTTTTCAACAGCACCGGGCCGGGGACACTCTAATGTCTGTCAAGCAAACGGCGTTTGCGTTATAATATGAGCGAATGTTTGTCGATGAGGCAAAAATCTGGATTAAAGCAGGGGACGGCGGCAACGGCTGCGTCAGCTTCAGGCGTGAAAAGTGCGTCCCCAAGGGCGGGCCTGACGGCGGAGACGGCGGAAAAGGCGGCGACGTCTATTTCCAGCCGGTGGAAAATCTTGATACGCTGCTGGATTTTGCCGGCAGACACCACTGGCGTGCCGAAGACGGAGGGCCCGGCTCAGGAAACAACAGGCATGGGGCAGACGGCAGCGACCTTGTAATCAAGGTCCCGCCCGGCACACTGATTTACGACACCGATTTGAATCTGCTGCTAAAAGACCTAAACGAAATCGGAATGAAGGTTCGCGTCTGCCTGGGCGGAAGAGGCGGAAAAGGCAATAAGGCCTTTGCCGGTCCGATCAACCAGACTCCCAGGTATGCTGAGCCTGGCAAACAAGGCCAGGAGCGAAACATTCGGCTGGAACTGAAGCTCATCGCCGACGTTGGGCTGGTCGGTATGCCCAATGCCGGCAAAAGCACGCTTATTTCCCGCTGCTCAGCCGCCAGGCCGAAGATCGCCGATTATCCGTTTACCACCGTCGAGCCGGTGCTCGGCATCGTCGAACTAAGCGACTACCGCCGGTTCGTCATGGCCGACATCCCGGGCCTAATTGAAGGTGCCCATAAAGGAGCAGGCCTTGGGCATGAATTTTTGAGACACATTGAAAGGACAAAAATTATAGTGCACATCCTTGATATAATGCCGATAGACGGCTCCGACCCAGCGGAGAATTATCACCGCATACGCCAGGAGCTGGCGCTCTACAGCAAGGCCCTGGCGGAAAAAGACGAAGTAATCGTGGCCAACAAAATTGATCTCGACCCAGATGGCAGAAGAGTAGGAGATTTGAAGGAAAAGCTCCAGCGACCGATTTGCCCAATCTCGGCGGTTACCGGCGCCGGCATCAAGGAACTAATAGAGCTTTTATGGCGGAAGGTCAAGGAGCTCAAGGGATAATCACCCCAAGCACAGGTCTTGGGGCTAATTGCCGGGTATAATTGGCTTAAATTGGCTTTGAATTGGCTTTGTTTTTCCAGGCCCCGGAAACGGCAAAGTTCTCATATTCTTTTTATATCAAAGAGCTTACGTAAATTATAGCCTTACAAAAATTGGCTTTGTTTTGCAAAAAAAGGTTAATTTGTAGAACATTCTCGACAATTGTCGAACAAGTCATTAACCACGAATTCCACAGATGAACGCGGATTAAAGCAATAAAGCCCAAAAACCAGTGTAAATCGGCGTAAATCCCTGTCTGAAAGAGCTTTCGGGAATTTGTATTGGCCTGCACTTTTCACTAACCACGGATTCCACGGTGAACATAGAATGGGTGAATGCGTTAACGCGGTTTCTAATTTACCCATCTTCTCCATTCTTCGTAGTAGTAGGACTACTACTACGAAGGACGAATCATCTACTCATAAGCCTTTGGCTTATTTATTCGGCACATATTATACCCAAAAATGGCAAAAAAACAAGCAAAATCTTTTCTTGATCCTCGGTTCTTAATACTGGATGCTCGACTCTCAAGACAGTCGCTAAATTTTCCGGCCTTGAGCTTGACAACTGCCGGCAAAAAGAAATTATATCACGTCTCCAGATTTCGTTTTTTGTTCCGGTCCTGGCGGGCCGTAACGGGTTCGTTGAGAGATTCTATCTATGGCACAAGTTGCCCAGAATTCATCGGAACATATTATTCACCTATTCGGATGGATCGTCTGCGAAATCCTTGTGTTCTTCAATAATTCGTTCTGCTTCATGATCATACGAATCAGATAAACTTTTAAGCGTAATCGCAAATCGGTAATACCCTGCATTCTCTACTTCTTCGGCTTGTTGTCTGTATTTGGCAGCAAGTTCCTTTTCTGGCTTGCCCGTTGGGTCGACCTCATGAACACCACGGGAGTTGAATATTCCTATGCGGAAACCATTTCGCATCTTCTCTGCATCATCTGCATTAAGAGCTTCCGCTAAAGCCTTGTGAATGCAAAGGCCATCGGGATCAGGAATATAATAGATCAGCACTTTACCTATAGTAGACAGAGCTACTTCAAGATGCCCGGACTGTTCACATTTTGTCTTAACAGTGTCGAGCCAACTATTGAATTTATCAACAGAGAAACTTCCATCAGGACGCATTCCCGGTAAAGTTCTCCAATCATCAAGAAGTCTCCAAACATTTTCTGCTATCATTTTCTGTTGTTCTGTGTGTTCTTTGTGTGATTCAGTATCATTTGTTGAGCGATAAAGTAAACTGATTGCTTCGCAGAAGAAACCCGGATCAGAAGCCAGCTTCTGTTCTAATATTTTTGGCGAAGCAGTTCTTCCAGGGCCGGTCAGAAGTGGCAAATAAGCCCATTCAATATTGAAGAGGTCGTCCTGATTAGTCCCGCCGTCATCTTGCAAGGCTTTTATAATTTCAGTGATTTCGTATACGTCTGTAGCATAGTCAGTCTCGGCTGATGAAACGGCATCAAGCAATGCTTTTATTGTTTGTGTTTTGTTAAATGCTTTTTTAAGGTTCAACATTGCAAATGCACATCCAATTGCTGCTTTGGGTCGTGAATGCTTTATTAATTTATCGATTGCAAAATCAAGATTGTTTTCGGCTTGATAAGGATTGACATCAACCTTAGTCCAGTATTCGGTCTCGTGTTCCCGTAAAAGCTGTTCTGAATATTCCCAAGTTTTTTGAGCAAAAGGCAGGTAGGATAGAAATTTCCCTATTTGCTCTTTAGACCATTTTGAGGTATCAACCTGATTAACCCATTCCCATCCTTTATTCCGATGCCTTCCCCAGACAAATCCACTTACGAATAAATCCATTTTTTTATTTGCAGTCTCAAGCAAGGCCGGTAAAAGAACCGAATCTATATTATCCTCACCAACAAAACCTAAAGAAATACCAACATTCTGAGGAGAATCTACAATCTCAGCAAACTGAAATACTGCGTTTAATCCATCGTACTTAATAATCTCATTTATGGCATTTCGGCGACGCTCTTCTAGTTTTCTTCTTTGTTCTTCCCAATTCCCACTCTCCTCATACAATTCTCTTTGGCTAAAAAGGCGACTGTATAAATTCTGAGGTTTCTGGGGAGCAATACTTTTTGCAGCCTGTTCTATTTTTTCTACTAATTCTGCACTTAGTGCCCAGTCTGCATCTTTGAATCGTTTGTGTTTTAGCACGAATTCTAATAGTACTTGCCATAAAGGAGTGCGTTCTTCTTCCGGGCGACTAGCAAGTTCTGTAGATCCCAGATAATCCAATAGTCTATCAAAGGAAGGTTTCGTCAAATTATCAAGATTACTAATTAGTTCTTTTAGTTTGGTAAAGTCTTCTTTTGCTATATCCACTGCAATATCAGCATAGGAGGATATCTGATCCCAGTACTCTTTGTTAGTAACACCTTTTTTCCAATCTTCAGGTATTGTTCGCCGCCAATCAGGTTTGTGAGAACCAGAGGAACTTCGTGTCTGTCCGGGTAACAAATCTAATAACAGTTTCCAGGCAATTGCAGGGAACTCTTTCTGAAGTGTTTGGATTGCTACTTTACGTTTTTCAACTGAGGCAATTGTCTGTGGAAGCCACGGTAGGAAGATAGTCGTGAGTGAATTCGCTGGACGATTACCCCAGTTACCTCCTGGGTCACGTGAAGCCAAATTCCCAAGAATAACAGTTGCTCGTACCAAATATTGTTCATCCCAAGCAAGGGTTTCTAATGCCCATAGCAGACCGCTCATATAATTATTGCCAAATATCCCAGCGCGTTCTTGAGAAAATATCTCATCAAATGGACAAGGTGTCATCTTCAGCGCATTTTCAGCCGCACTGAGAAATTCTTCTGGAGCAGCTTCCGCAAGTGTAGGTAGCAGATAATTCAGACTTGCCCAAAGAATCCAATCCGCTTCGCTAAGAATTTCTCTGATTGCTATTACAGCAACTGATTCGGCTTTATTTTGTGAGCAATTTTTCAGTGTATCAGGTTGACTCCCCAATAATGCTATACTTTCAGCAAGTCCTTTTCGCAAGGCATGTGAATGCTTTAAGACCTTACCATGAATATTTGCGGCATAACGTTCTTCGCAAGGTAGCTCAAACTTCGGATCTGGTTCTTTAAGAACATTAACAGCACATTGCTTAAATTTATCCAGATGGTCATCGAATAGCCTCGATCCAAGTGCTTGCCACATTTCTCGTCTTTTGACAACAGTCCATATTCCATTTTTCAAAGAGAACGGGCATTCGTGCCACTGCAAGATCTCACGAACTTTGGAAATCCAATCAGTGTACTTTTCACTTGCCAACCTTTCCACAATTTCCTTGTCTGATGCACATTGTTCGTTCCATGCTCCCAGAAGATTAGTAATAGCAAGCTCAGAGGCAAATTCAAAATTGTTCCAATCGGATATCTGCGGAGAAGATGGTTTTATACCAAGATATGTGGGAATTGTTTCAACACCCCGCTTTTGAAAAGCAGAACGGATTTCTTCTGATACAGAATCAACTGTGATAGTTCCTGCATTCTGATTTGCCGATTGTACTTCATCAATAATTTGTGTCCATAAGGCTTGGGGATTTTCCGAAGAATGCTGGCCAATTAGCGATTGAAGTAAAGACAAAGTTACTCCACTTTTAATATCCAGGTCATACCCCAGCAGATGAAAACTCTTCATAAATTCCCAGAATGTTTCATCTGGAACATCGTCTCCATTATTAGCCTTTTTAAGAAGCTCCCTGAAAACTTTCAGTTTCTTTATTTTCCTTTCACTGCTAAATTTAGCCAAGTTTACTCTTGTAAGAAAGTCTCCCGAACTTTCAGAATGCCGTGCCTGCTCAAGAATGAAGAATCTAACATCAGTGATATCGGTATCACTTAAAGGCCCAGTGATAAGAGCGATCAAATCCTTTCCTTTTGTGAATACTCCAGGATTATTAAAATCACTCCAAGCAGATTGAATTACTCCCGCAAAAACCTTATTCCTTCCGATACTTATTGAATGCTTAATCTGGCAGAGCAGTTTTCTTTCTTCTTTGCCGTCTGAGCTTTCAACAAAGACAATTGCATCATCAGTATCATAACCTGCGTATTTCCCCTGAAGTTTAATTTTTTTTATTTGCCATGGAGGTAAACACGGTGCAAAGCCTCCGGATAACATCAGCGTAACAAAAGACGCTTGGACGTGCGTCTCAAAAATGATTCCAGCTCCACCGGTGGAAGATGGATTGCTAAGTTGTCTTCTATTGTTTGTCATTCTGCATAAACTCGAGCACAGCCAATTTGCCGGACGGCAATATTGATAGACAAAGGTGTGATTCTCTTCAAAAGCCGTATGTCCCGGCCTTAAGGTGGAATTATATCGTCAAACTGAAAAAGAAAACAAGCTTTTTTCAGTTTGCTAGGAAAGAAAAAGAGGTCAGCTGGGTTGGTGCGATTTCATCACACCCTGCCGACTGGCCTAAGTCAACTCCCTGCTTTGCCGTAAGGCATCTTGACGATTGCGAGGAGCTTTCTTATCAGCTCCCACGCTCTGTCCAAATCGGCCTTAATCTCATTGTATTCGTATTCCACAAGGGGGCCTGGAGGATAACGATCCTCGATGTAGTATCGTGATGCTTTCTCGCAGAGCTCTAAGAAATCACTGAAGCCATCATCAAAGGCCGCGATATGATTGAGAAGTGTATCAAGCTCATGAATCTTTGGGGGTTTCTTTCCGTGCACGACAAGATAACCTTTAAGATACTTTTCAACGGCTTGTTGGATATGATATGCAATAGAATCCGTATAGCCCCGCTCGTCGTAGAGCAATTGGGCTGTTTCTATATCATGGCGACCTCTTTCAAACCACTCCTCAGCCTGCTTTTTGAAGGGTTTATCCATAAAGAATATCCCCTTTTTCAAATATTTCTTCGATAAAGAAATCCTTTATGGCAAGTCTCTCTTCAATTTCTTTCTCAGTATAAACAAGAGGTGAGACGGGCAGGGTTCGGCTGTTGTCCCGCAAGAGCCTTTTTACCTCAACCCATCTGTCAATGGGTCTTTTATCTGTGTTCTTGATAATCAGAAGGTCAATATCGCTGTCCTCTGTCGGTTCTCCGTAGGCATAAGAGCCAAAGAGGATAACCTTCTTTGGTTTATATCCCTTTAATATCCTGTCCAGGATCTCAGTGATTATCTTTCTAATCTTTGTATCAGTTGTCATAGCGCCATTTCCCGAATCTGTTTACCGCGAAGAATTTCAAACAATGTTACTACTTAAGGCCAACAAATACAATCAGATTCTACGTGGCAAAAAATGAAAACAAAAGCTGGGTTGGTGCGATTTCTCGTGCTTCGTAGCGAGCCTGCTCCGCCGCAGCGGATGCGAAGGCCGGACTCTGCTTCGCTCCGGTTAGCGGCTACGCAGAGCAGGGAGCTAACTTCGCAGAGTAGCACATCGCACCCTACCAATTCGGGCAGCTTCCAGGTTTTATATGTGGCGTATGCTGTGCATACCAGCAGAATGTGTGCGGATAGGTATGCAGAAGATACGTGTTTAGCCGGCGGGAAAACCATCCCCAATCCGACCCCCCCTCTCCCGCAAGGGATGGCTTGGCGCCATTGTCTTCGACAAAAAGACGCGGGGGCGGATTGATGCTGCCACCCGATAGGATTTGCCAGCACTGACGGGCCGGCCCTGACGGGGGGTAAACTCCGCCGATCGCGGCAATCTTTTGGCTGCGAGAGGTTAATCCGCCAGGCGTATGGCCGGGTTTAGATTGCTTCAGCCTTCATCCGCCCCAACGTATGGCGGGTAAAGGCCTGGCAATGACAGAAAAACGCTGGTTTTTCGGTGTGAACGGTTACCGAAATTGGTGCTTTTGGAGGACAATTTCTTGCCCACAAAGTGCAGACAGACCCGATTGGACCGGATTGATTGGGCCATTGCCAGGGTTTTTTCTTGACAAATGCGTCCAAATTGTGTAATTTTGATTGTGTAAATCCGCCATACGTCTGGCGGATAGATTCAGGAGGTGAGGTGAGAAGGTTTTCCCTGCTCGTCCGGCCCCGGTGTATTCCTGTTGCCTGCGCCGCAATAACCCCAGGTGCGAGCGGAAGACAGGAGCGGGGGCGGCGGGAGCCGGGTTTTCTCGCAAGTTTTCACCCACCAAAAGATAAAGTGCACCTACTTTGCAACTTGAAATGGGCCAAGATTCTGGCGAAAGGGCGCGGCTTGGTGTGAAAACAAAACACTAAGAAACTATCTCGAAACCCTGAGCGAAGCGAAGGGTCCGGGCAGCGCAAATAAGAGATTCTTCGCTGCGATCAGAATGACATTCTGCGTTTTGAGATACTTTCTAAAAGCGCCTTTGGGAGAGTTGAATATGAAAAGCCAAAGCAGCAACCCCCGCGTCTTCCCGGCGGAAGACAGGAACGGGGGTAGGGCCAATATCTTTTTATTGGCTCTGGCGGCGACAATATTGTCGACGACCCTCACGAGCACTGTCGCAGCCAAGTCGTTGTATGTGATCGCCGATATCAACGGCGACCCCACGCCGGTACACGCCTATAATATTGCAGCGGACGGCACCCTGGCGTTTCAGGCTCAATATCGCATACCGCGATTTTCTATCGGCGCAGTGGGTCTGGCCATTGATCAAGAGAACCAGTACCTGTTTGTCACGTACGAAGGGTCGTACGTAATCCAGTTGATAGATGCCAAGACGATGACGGACCAGGGCAGCACCGGCGCCCCGGGCAGCCGTAACCTCGCGGGCATCGTCTACGACCAGCGCCATGGGTTACTATACTGCGTCGATCGGGATCGAGACGTCCTGTACGTATATGACTGGCAGCCGACGACGGCAAGTCTTACGCCTGTGCCGGGCTCGCCGTTCCAGTTGGCAGGTGCCACTGCGTTCGGAATCGCTCTGGATGAAGTCAACGACCTTCTCTATGTGGCTAACAACAACCAGACCATTACCGTGTACAGAACCTCCGACTGGTCTCTGGTTCGGAGCATCTTTATCAGACGCACCGCGATAAGCATCGCAGTTGACGCCAAGAACGGTCTGGTCTATTCCGGTGGTGGATGGAGCGACAATTTTTATCTGACTCAGTATAACCTGGCCACAGGTACTGAGGCAGAGGTTCAAGTGGAGCCCGATGGCGGTGTGATGGGACTGGCGGTGGACCAGGCGACCGGCTTAGTCTACCTGGGTACCGGCAGACAAAACCAGCCCGGCGGCGACAATCTTAAAGTCTACAACGCGTCACTTAATCAAATCGATTCTATCGCAAATATTCCCAACTCCACCGGCATGGTTATTCCAATCAAAGATGTCAGTTACAACCCTCTCAATCTTGCAAAGGGCATTGTTGGGGGCATTCCCGGCGAGATTACGCCTGTGCGTATAGGCCAGACAATTACCTATAGTATCTGCTTCGATAATAATGATAACGACTACATCGTTACCAGCGTCTCCATGGTGGATACTCTCCCACCTCAGGTGAGCTTTGTATCGGCTGATGGTGATGGAGTTTTGGGACAGTACGATGCTGCCACCCACACGTATAAATGGCTCTATCCGTCTTTACTGCCGGGATCGAGCAAGCATTTACAGTTAGTGGTGCAGGTTCACCAAGATACAGTCCCAGATACCGTTATCACTAATTTCGTGACTATCGACAGCGATCAAACGCCGCCCACTACCAGGAGCGTCGAGGCCGTTGCCAAAGACCTCAGCTATCGTCCGCTGAATCTGGCTAAGGCCATCGTGGGGGGCGTGGGCGAGACGGTTGAGCCTGTATTCGTGGGCGATACCATTACGTATCGCATCTGCTTCGATAATAACGATAATCAATACGCCGTAGGCAATGTATCTATTGTTGATACCCTGCCGGCTGAAGTCAGCTTCGTTATGGCTGATGGTAATGGAGGTTTCGGACAGTATGACGCAGGCTCGCACACTTATACATGGTCTTATCCGTCGCTGTCAGCCGGATCAGGAGGCTGCTGTGAGCTAGTGGCCCGGGTCAATCAGGATACGGCCCCGGGTACGATCATCACTAATTCTGCAACTATCGACAGTGACCAGACGCCGCCGACGACCAGCAGCGTCGATGCTGTGGTCACAGCCGTCAGCTACAATCCTCTTAATCTTAGTAAGAGTATTGTGGGAGCCGTCGGTGATGAGATTGTGCCTGTGCTTGTTGGGGACACCATTAAGTATCGTATTTGCTTCGATAATAACGACAACGACTACACAGTAACCAATGTGTCTGTCGTGGATAAGCTCCCGGCCCAGGTGAGCTTTGTGGCGGCTGACGGCAATGGAGTCTCCAGACAGTACGACTCGGTCGCGCATACTTATACATGGTCATATCCGTCTCTAGCGCCGGGATCAGGTAGCTGTTTAGAGCTGGCGGCTAAGGTGAAGCAGGATACGGCTCCTGATACGATTATCAGCAATTTTGTGACAATCGACAGCGATCAGACGCCTCCGACAATAAAGAGCGTCCACGCTGTCGCCAAAGCCGTCAGTTACAGTCCTCTTAATCTCAGCAAGGATATTGTTGGGGCCGTTGTTAATGGCACACCTGTTGAGAAGATTGAGTGTGTCAGTCCAGGCGACGTCATTAAGTATCGTATCTGCTTCGATAACAACGACAATGATTATGCGGTAACCAGTGTCTCTATTGTGGATATCCTGCCGAAGGGGATGAGCTTTGTAACAGCCGACGGAAACGGCGTCTCCGGACATTATGACGTCAATGCCCATACTTATACATGGCTTTATCCGGTTCTGTTGCCCGAAGCGAGTGCCTGTTTACAGCTGGTCGTTCAGGTGAATGAGGATGCCGCCCCGGATACTATGCTCACTAACTCCGCCACTATCAGCAGCGATCAAACACCGCCGACTACAGTGCATGCTGATGTTGTTACATGCGGAATACCTCTGCAAGCCGAGCTGTGTATAGTTCCCAGTGTAATCCGCTCCGGCAGTTTCGGCGTACCGAGCAAAATACTTGCCATAGTGGCGCTGCCGCCAGGGGTCGCAAAAACTGACATGGAAGGTACTCTGCTTACCCTCCAGCCGGGCGCCATTGAGGCAAGCGATCAAAGTATTCACGACACCGGCAAGAGAGTAAAGGTCCTGGCCTTCTTTGATAAGGCTCGACTGATTAGTGCCGCCGGCGGCTATGGCAAGGTCAAGCTGAAAGTTGCCGGCAAGCTCAAATCAGGGCGATCCTTCGTGGGCGAGGAATTCGTTTACATTACCAGATGAAGTAAACTCGGCAGTCGAAATTGAAGCCTGTCACGCCGGCAGCCTGTCCCGAGCGAAGTCGAGGGATCGAGCAGATCAACCGCAGAGCACGCTGACTCGTCCTTCGCAGCGAAGCGCTGCTTCGCAGAGTAGGAGAACGCAGAGAAAAATGTGAAGGGAGAGGACAGCAATCCGTCGTCCGTTCTCCGTCCTCCGTTCCAGCAGTATCAATCCGTGTAAATCCGTGTCAAAAAAAAGGTGATCGAAAAGGATTCCGCCTTGCAGTAAATTTAGCGACCCAGATTAACACGATTAAAAACTGAAATTATCCAGATTTGAGAACAATTGGCGTTTTTTGGTTATTTTCCCCAGGTGATGTTCATTTTTGGAGTAAAACCTGGCTTCGCAGGTCATCTTGTAGAGTTTGGGTAAAATAGGCAAGAAAACACAGGTTGAAAAAGCATCAAAAATGCGCGGAAATGCGCGGAAATTAGCGGAAATTTGCAAAAACGCGCGTGTTTTGAGCAGAAATTAACAAAAACTTATCACTTTTTACAAATTAACATTTTGCTAAATTGGGAGGTATAGGGAATTATCTGTTTGGGCTTTGGCCACGAATTACACAGCCAGATATAGCCACGAAAAAGCACAAAAGTTTTTGACACCGATTTACACAGATTGACACTGATTAACGCTGCTATTTAATAACAAAAATAAATCTTAGTGCCTTTGTGACCCTTCGGCGTTGCTCCCCGCGTCGCCCTAAACAACAGGGCTTCGCATGGCAAGCAGGGCAGGCTTGGCGGTAAAAAGACGAACCCGAGGCCGACCGTGCCATGCCCCCTTAGCTTCTTGCGAAGCAAGAAAGGGGGCAATATACCTGACGCAATGGCGTAAGCGATGCTGTGCAATAAATTGAGTATGGTGTCCCGAATGGCGGTCCCTTAAGAACACAGGAAGAAACCAAATCCGCGATTCTCGGCCAAGAACTCAGGTCTGAGACACCGAAAACACCTTAACGGAACGCCATTCGTATGGTGCCCCCAGATTCCCCCAGATTTCACATTAAACCCCACAAATACACGTCATCAGCATAAATGGAACAATAGATGGGTAATCTCTTTTTCGTTGTAGTCGTAGTTATGGGGAATAAACAATGTTCAAATGATCTTCTATTTTTCCGGCGGTATGGTTAATTCTGTTGCTGCCTGAATTTCTAAAGGCGATTCCGAAAGGATGCCCAGCTTGACGTATAACGGGCGGATATTCTTTTTCAGGTCGGGAAGTTTGCTTGCGAATATAACGGCCACTAAGACACATAAGACGCCGCCCATTATTAGGGTATTTGGAGCGCCTAATCTGCTTGCAAGTGCGCCGGCCAATAAGCTGCCAAATGGGCCCGTGCCAATAAAAGCCATCATATAGAAGCTCATAACACGGCCACGTTTGTTGTCATCAACGATGGTTTGTATAATTGTATTGCAGGCAGCCATCTGTATTATCATTCCAAGACCCGTTACAAACATCAATGCCAGGGAAAGCCACAACACCCGGGATAATGAAAACGCAACGAGTCCAAAGCCAAAGGTGGCAGTAGATAGAGGAATGATTCTTACCAGTCCCAAAACGCTTTTTCTGGACGCAAGATAAATTGCGCCCATCAAAGCGCCTATACCTGCGGCGGCCATAAGAAAACCGAAGGTATGAGGCCCGCCGTGAAGTATCTTGCGGGCGAAAACCGGCATAAGCACGGTATAAGGCATCCCCACCAAGCTCACAATCGCCAGCAGCAAAATAATGTGTCTTAGGGGCGTAAACCCGAGGGCATAAGAAAATCCTTCTTTAAGCTCATGCAAAACGTGAGTACTGCGGGGTTTCGTTTTTCTGGGACTGACTTTCATCATCAGCAGGGACGCGATAACAAATATGAAGCTGATGCCGTTAAGAATGAAACAGATTCCTTCATTAGTGGCGGCAATTACCACGCCTGCGATGGATGGGCCGATTAGCCGGGCGCTGTTGAACATCAGGGAGTTTAATGCAATGGCGTTGCTTAAATCTTCCCTGTTTTCCACCATTTCGACTACGAACGCCTGACGGGTCGGCATATCGAAAGCGTTAATGAGGCCGAGTAATACGGCCATGAGTATAATTTGCCAGACCTGTATATCACCGGTGAAAAACAAAAAACCGAGTGAGAGAGCCTGTATCATAGCCAGTGTTTGAGTTGTGATCAGAATGTAACGGCGATTCCATCGGTCAGACATCACCCCCGCAAGGGGGGCCAAGAGAAAAGCGGGAATTTGACTGGCAAAACCCACCACGCCCAACAGGAATGCAGAACCTGTAAGACGATACACCAGCCAGGGTAAGGCAATTTGTTGTGTCCAGGTCCCAATCAGGGAGATGATTTGGCCGGAGAAAAAAAGACGATAGTTCCTGTATCGCAGAGAACGAAAGATAATTTGATGGCTTTTCAGCACATTAACTTGACCGGTCACTTTATACTCCAACAATCGGCAATCACTTTTCCCGGTGTGGGTGCTAAAGAAAACAGATTTATAACTCGACATTTCACATATTAATCCGCCAGAGGTGGATAAGATGCCTGCGAAACTTTGGTTCGGCTCGGGTGTAATCCATTTCTTATGACTCGGGGGATACCAATTATAACTATGAGCATAATATAGCAAAATCCGGCACTATTTCAATCTTGACTTTCCCATTTCGGCGATTCTCTTTCCGGGCCGGTAAGCATTGTCTGTCTTAGCCTGAATATTTCTTTGCCACAGACGCCGTCCCTTCGGGAGGCTCAGGGCAGGCTCTGAGCAACGTCGAAGGAGACCGCCGAGAACACGGAGATATAAGTCTATTTTGCAAAATAAGATATAAATTAAACTTCATTTTAGAAAACCATAAGAAATATGCGGGTTAGTAAAGCGGTCGGGCTGTGCTGGTCAAACAGGCATCCGAAGTTTTGAGTTTTGATTTCTTGTGGCCGGCCTGCTCGCCTTCGCAGCCGCTCCCGCCTTCGCGTAGCCCGCTACGGCGGGCGAAGGAAGGTCCATTCTCCGTAGCAGACCTACTGCGAAGGATGAATCGGCGGAGTAGGCTTGTTTAGCCGTGTTAGTCTGTGTGAATCCGTGTCTCTAAAATGCGGTAGAACTTTTGTTGCAGTTTTGCGTAGTACCGGGTATAATATAAATGTAAATCCGCCAAGCGTCTGGCGGATAAAAGCGAATTGTTTTGAAAGCCGTCCAGGTTCGGCCCTGACGGAGTGAATAGGGGGCGAATGGCTTCGACCGGATAGTGGAGAGACAGGCTGCATGTCCAGGACGCCGGTTGGCCTGGCTAATCATCCGGCA
>JAFNGF010000096.1 GCA_017885385.1 Planctomycetota bacterium | reverse complement strand
TCCAGCCGGACAGGAGTATGTGGATGTTACAGTGAGGCCGGTGGATAATCTGGTGGCTGAGCCGAGCGAGACGGTTATTCTGACCCTGACGTCGAATGCGGCCTACAATCTTTCTTCGACGGTTTCTGAGCGAACTGCGACGGTAACGATTTTAGACAATGAGCCGTAATGGTGTATTCAACATGCGTCTCGACGGCCAGGATGGCACGAACAGTTGACCTAAGTTGCGGAGTGAGGAGAGTGAATCTGGTTTCTTGATAGCGCTACCGGAGAAAACGTTGCATCGCCTGGGTGTATTTCCAAGGCGTGTCTAGAACTAAGAGTGGGTCACCAATTAGGAACGCATAAACTATCACGCAGCCTTCTTATGAACATCATCATGATTGGAGTGGAAGATTGAACGGCCAAACGGATACGATCTGTACGAATTCGAGAGCTCGCGGCTGACCAACATCCACACGCACGGCCTGATTCCCGCCGCGATATTCGGCTACAACGAGAAATGCTCCTTCGGAATGCTTTCGTTCGACACGACTCTGACCGATCCGCAGATCACCTACCAAATCGTCAATATTGATGATGGAGTTATCCACGCGCTCAAGCTCAACAAAAAGCCAGCTTACACACAAGAGACAGGCAGAAATGGTTCAAAGAACGGCGCCGTTCCCGGCTAATAACTTGCCTTTGCAGCGGTAATGGGCTAAAATGTTGAGGATAGCGAAGAAGGTAAATCGAATGTGCAATCGGGGTATAAGCAATGGCCAAGCAGTCAAATAATAGAAAGCCCAGGGCGATTTGCAGTTTTTGCGGCCGCACGGGGAACCAGGCCGACACGCTTATAGAGGGGCCGAACAGGGTATATATCTGCCCGGAGTGCGTGGAATTGTGCCACAACATCATCCAGCAGAACCGCAAACGGTCCACCAAGAGCGGCAGCGTCGGTCCTGACGATATGCCCAGGCCCAGGGAGATCAAAGAGTACCTGGACCAGTACGTGATCGGGCAGGAGCACGCCAAGAAGTATCTGTCGGTTGCGGTGCACAATCACTATAAACGCCTTTTGCACAGCGATAGCGCAGACGATGACGTTGAGATAGATAAATCCAACGTTCTTTTGATCGGCCCGACCGGCACCGGCAAAACGCTGTTAGCCCGCACCCTTGCCCGGATGTTAGAGGTGCCGTTCGCAATATGTGATGCTACCACCGTTACCGAAGCCGGCTATGTCGGAGAGGATGTCGAGAACTTTCTGCTGCGGCTGCTGCAGAACGCCGACTACGACCTGGAGGCCGCACAGAGGGGCATCGTTTACGTTGATGAGATTGACAAGATCGGCAAAACTGGCCAGAACATTTCGATCACCCGGGATGTCTCCGGCGNNGGCGAGGGCGTGCAGCAGGCGCTTCTAAAGATGCTCGAAGGAACTACTGCCAATATCCCTCCGCAAGGTGGAAGAAAGCATCCGGAACAGACATACATACAGATGGATACCACCCAGATACTTTTTATATGCGGCGGAACGTTTGTGGGCCTGGAAAACATCGTCAAGAAAAGGCTGGGCAAACAAATGATCGGTTTTGGCTCGGAATTATCCGGCAGGACCGATGAGAAGGCCGAGTCAAAGAACATACTGGAGCAGGTCATACCCGAAGACATTATCGAATTCGGAATGATTCCCGAATTTGTAGGGCGTATGCCGGTCATTACTGTTCTGTCGCCTCTGGATGAAGATGCGCTTATCGACATCCTGACCAAGCCCAAAAATGCCCTTGTCAGGCAATACCAGAAGTTCTTCGAGATGGACAATGCCGAGCTGGACTTTACGGATGATGCCTTACATGCGTTGGCGCAGAAAGCGCTCAAGCATGATACCGGCGCCAGGGCGCTGCGTTCGATTAGCGAGCGGTTGATGGTCGACTTGATGTACAAGCTGCCGGAAGAGCCGAAGCCCGCCAAGTATGTAATTACCCGCGATATAGTCGAAGGTAAGGCCGAGCTGTTAGCGGCAAGACAGATAGCACAAAAAGAATCGGCATAAAACTAATCGAAGTATGTTGGCCAATTCCAAAGCAATTGAATCACTCGTGCGCAGCATCGTCGAAGCTGTGCATTCGCTGAAGATAGTTCTTTTTGGCTTGTGTGTCCGAGAAGAAGCGAATCCGGATAGTGACATTGATGCCTTAGTAGTGATGCCGGAAGGTGTTCATTGCCGACGGACGGCACAACTGCTATATCGGCAGATCAAAAGGGATAGGAGTTCCTTTTGATATTTTAGTGGCAACACCCAGCGATTTGGAAAGGCATAAAGATAATATCGGCTTAATCTATCGAACTGTGCTGCAGCAGGGCAAGGATGTGTATGCCGCCTAAAGGTCATTTTCCAGCAAGTCCGTACGAGTGGTTGCGTTATGCCTTATATCAGGACACTTCTGGATTTTTTGCCGCAAGAGGTCATTGCGCCGCCGGAAGTAGAAGCTGAAGCAGCCGCAGAATACTTTGCAGTTTCATTCTTCAACTGTGACCTGAGAATAGATGGGGACTAATAGGTTGTAGACCAGCACGGCGACACCGTTGTCCAGGCGGATGCATCCGCGTGAGCCTGCCATGCCGATTTGCTCAGGGTCTTTCGTGCCGTGGATGGCAAATCCGGTTCTGCCTTTTGCTTCTCCATCGATTCCTTCCAGCGCTATCCATCTTGAGCCCAGCGGGTAATCCGGATCTTTGGCTTTGTATGTCCTTCCAGTATCTGGATCGGTCCAGGTGGGCGAGATCAATTTGCCGCCCGGCTTGACCCGCCAGGTGCCGGTCGGCGTCCGCCTGTCAGGCATTCCCAGACCTACCGGAACGCTGCGGACGAAAGTATCCTGCAGATACAGGTCCATCGTAAAAGTTGAACGACATATCTTGACGTGGAACGGGCCGTGGATGACTTTTATTGCCTGTCCCGCCTGCAGGGCTTCTGGGCGGTGAATGTTATTGATCTGCGTCAGAATCTCGTGCGGCACCTTAAACTGTTCGCCGATTCTTGTAAGCTGTTCGCCTCGTTTGACCGTGTAATTGGCACAGAGTCTGTCCTGTGGGAAGATGGTTCTGCTAAACAGCCATTTATTCGCAAGATTGGAAAGCTGTTCTTTCACAGCGGCTCGCTGCTGCTGACTCTTGCATAACGATAATACCTGATTCAATTTGTCCCGTGCCTCTATGACGCTGTCGGGCTTTGTGTTAACCAGCAACGTAGCTTCCGCGATAAGCTCAGCAACCTTAGGGTCGGATTCCGTGCTTACTCTGGGAGCGATGCTCGTCAAGTTAGGCTCCGCTTTTACCTCTGCTGCCAGTCGCGGAGCAACTGGGGCCGTCCTATTCGGGGCATCGATCCCGGCAGGGCCTTGGTTAGCGTCGTCATTTCTGCCGAAGGGATGCAGACCATATAGGACAACACCGACTATAGCCGCAGAGAGCAGGGTTGCGATGACGTATATCAGGTTTGGGTTCCAGCCGGTCAGTCTGCTGCCGCGTCCGAAAGGCAAACGAGCCATGGTACTTTCCTTTCTCAGTTGTTAAAGTAACTCAAACTGACCGATTCGTCGTGTCATTCCTGCGGAAGCAGGAATCCATTAACATATCGGTTGGGTGGATTCCCGCCCCTGTTTTCACAGGGGTGACAACCTTGCGCGGGAATGACAAAGTGCGATATGTCACTATTAAATACTTACTTATGACGGTGCCCTATCGAAAAATTGGTCAGTTTGAGTAAAGTAAATAACTTCTTCGTCGGTCACCAAAAAATCCACTGGCTCATCACTCTCCGTCACGGGTATGGAGTCAACTATCTGCTCTGCGAAACCCAAGCCGCATCTGCGAGCCTTGAGTTTTTCATTGGCGAAAAACCTGTCGTAGTAGCAGCCGCCTCGGCCCAGCCGATTGCCTTTCCTATCGAATCCCAATGCCGGTGCAACGACCAGGTCGATCTCCTCAAATGGGATCGGCGCGCCGGTTATCGGATTTCGTAGTCCCGAAACCCCGGTCTCAAAGTCTGTCTCCAGCGAGCTTATCGTCACCGGTATCATGTGTCTTTGCTGCCAGGAAATCTTCGGCACTACGACGGTCTTACCCAGTTGCCAGGCGTGAAGTATGGCCTCGGAAGTATCCGCCTCATGCGGCAAAGACAGATACATCATCACTGCTGACGCACCCTGAAATTCCGATGTGGCGATTAAATTCCGGCAGGCTTTATGGCTTTTTTCAGTCCTTTTTTCCGGCGGTAGGGTAAGCAAGCGATTCTGTAACTCGCGGCGCAACTGGCTCTTATCCATTTAGCGATCCCTCTATTGGGTGTCCTTTTCGACCGCTTTACTATTTTCTATCAACGTTTGCAGCTTTTGTAAATAATGCCTGATATTTTTTTCGTACCCTGTTTCTTTCGGCTCGTAGTACTTTTGCTCCATCGCCGCCGGAAAGTATTGCTGCGGCACGAATCCATCCTTGTAATTGTGCGGATATTTATACTCGGCTCCGTAGCCCAGCTGTTTCGCAGCCGGGTAATGGCTGTCTTTTAGATGTTTGGGCACGGGTTTAGTGGGCTGCGATTTTACATCAGCCGTTGCCTTCCATATAGCCGAAGCCGCCGCATTCGATTTTGGTGCGCAGGCGACATATAGCGCTGCCTGTGCCAGCGCCAGTTGCGCCTCCGGCAAGCCTACGAACTCGGAAATCTGCAGTGCCGCCGCAGCCAGGACTGTCGCCATAGGGTCGGCGTTTCCAACATCTTCGGCTGCACAGACTGCAATCCGGCGAGCAATAAAACGTGTATCTTCGCCGCCCGCTATCATCCGCGCCAGCCAATAAACAGTAGCGTCAGGGTCGGAGCCGCGCATACTTTTCTGCAGAGCGCTCGCCAGATCGTAGTGCGTATCGCCCGTGCGGTCGTAGTCGATTGCCTTTTGTTGTATCGACTCTTTTGCGATTTCCAGATTAAATTTTATTATCCCTTCTGGTTTTCGCGCCGCCTGGCTGAGCACGCCCACCTCCAGAGCCGTCAGGGCCTTCCGAGCATCGCCGTCACAAAGGCTGGCTAAAAATGCCAATGCTTTTTCGTCCGCCTCGATATTGAATTTGCCCAGACCGCGTTCGACATCGCTGATTGCGGTCCGCAGCAGCGGCAGGACATCTTCTTGGCTGAGCGGCTCAAAATGAAATACGGTGCTGCGCGAAATCAGCGGTGAGTTGATTGCAAAATATGGGTTCTCCGTGGTGGCGCCGATAAGGATCAGGACTCCGGATTCAACGTCATCTAATAACACATCCTGCTGAGCACGATTGAAACGATGGATGTCATCGATAAATAGGACCGTTCGTGCTCTGGAAGCTGCGAGTCTGTCTCCGGCATCGGTAATTATCTCGCGGATGTCACTGACGCTGGCTGCCGGTGCATTGAGATAATGGAACTTTGCTTTGGTGTAATTGGCGATTACGGTTGCCAGCGAAGTCTTGCCCACTCCGGGCGGGCCGTAGAATATCAAGCTGGTCAGTTTGTCGGCTTCGAGCATCCGGCTCAGCAGTTTATCGGGCCCAAGCAAGTGCTTTTGCCCGACAAACTCATCGAGTTTTCTCGGTCTCATCCGAACCGCCAGCGGCGCCGCCGATTCTACGTTGGCCCTTTCAAGTTGGCTGAACAGCTTTCTATTTGTCCCATTTTTACGCATCGGGCATATTATATTCAAGATGCACAGACCTGTCGAAGATTTGTTCCCCAGGGCTATGATCTTGCTATTTTTGTGGTGCTTTTGTTACAAATAGCCGGCGCAAAAAATCCAAATTTCACTTTTTTTCCTTGATTTAGTGGTGCATCTCCTATAGACTTTCGGCCTAAACGCATTAAGTGCGGTTTACATATATGCGTCTTAGAGCAGTAGGGGTTGTTTCTTGCTGTAATGCAGTTTTGTCGGGCAGGGGGGCGAGAGATCTGTGAAGTGGTTTTTTTGGGAAAGGAGTGACTTATGGAAAAGAGAATGTTGGTGATTGCTTTTGTTGTGGCG
>JAFNGF010000095.1 GCA_017885385.1 Planctomycetota bacterium | reverse complement strand
ACCCGTAATTGCGACACAGCCTGAAGGCCGAGGGGACGGGTTTATTGCGGGGTTTTGTTCCGCGTTCCGCGGGGCCCGCGATCTGCCATGTTTACTACTTGTTGATTAAGGCAGTAATTGTCCTAAAGAATTCCTCTGCATGACGCAGTTATTCCTCCACCTCGTGCCTTTGCAACTGTACCCAGTCCGCGTAATCGCTCTCGAGACGGTTGTCAAACATCCGGGAATAGAATTTCCCCATATCTGCTGAGATTGGGCCTGGCTTTACGAAATGCCGATTAAATAACGCCATCACGCCGCCATGCTTGCTGCTGGACAGATTTCGTGTTAGAAGAAGGGCTGTAACCGCGCGAAAACACGCATAGTAAATCCGGTTTGCAGCGCCATACGGGTGGTTGGTTTCGAGCATTACCCTGGCTTCGGCCAGAGTTTCCTCAGCCCGGCTGAGTTTGTAACGGATTAAATCCTCTTGGCCCTTGTTCATGCCACCTGGATTCCTTCCTGATGGACAACCCTGTAGAAAGACGTAGCCTGCGAAATCGGAGAATTCCACGCTTCGTAACTTCGTATGATAGTGCTTATCACTAAATCTGCCGCCAAACCGATCTCATAGAGCGTATCACGGATGGTCCGTTTGTTTGCCGGGGTAACGTCCTCGTCTAACAAGACGAGCAAATCTACATCCGACTCAGAGCCTGCTTGCCCGCGTGCGTATGAGCCGTACAGCACGAGCCCGGCGGTCGGGAAGTTTGCGTGTATTGCGTCGCGACAAGCAAGCAGAGTCTTTTTGATGTGCGATTGCAGCAGCTTTTCTTTTTCGCCTAAATTATGCACGTGTTACCCTGAAAAACAACGTAATCTTTCGTCGGGCCTTCGCCGCGAACCGGTATAGACGTCGCGCACTCGACAACGCTTGAACGTCTGTAGTAAAATGGTAGGGTGTTCTTTGCACGCCGGAAAAGAGGTGGGCAGAACCCGCCCTACCAAGAGCCGCACTACCGGCTAAAAACAGCCCTTACTTTTTTCCGCCTTCACCTATTGGAGGGACAACGCCCAACTGTTGCAGCATACCCAGAGCGTCCCAGTTATTCCAGGATTCCTGGATCTTGCCGCCAGAGAAGCGGTTGATGGTGATCCCCGTTACCGTACACTGCTTACCTGTAGGAGATATGCCCATAAGCTCCCCTTGGTGTGTGCCTCTAGATGTCCAGCGGATTACTACCTTGTCCCCTTGGGCAATTTCATCCTCAATGGTAAAATGGATGTCGGGGAAGGCGTTGCGGTACATTGTGACGTACTGTTTGTAGCCCTCGAGGCTGTGAATGTCCGGACTGCCGGGCATGTGGCCGACACCGTCGGCGGCGCAAATCTCGTCTACTGTGTCCAGGTTCCCTTTGTTCCAGACCTGCTCAAAATCACGGCGGGCAATGGCCTTGTTTTTTTCCAACTGAGTCATCGAGCAAGAATCGCTGTTTACAGTGATCATGCAGCCGGAAGAAACAAGCCCCAGTAGAGTCAGACAGATTGATAGTACCTTGTAAACACGTTTCATTTCTTTGCCTCCTAATCAAATAACCTACACTACAAAGAAACATTCTTGAATAATGTTTTATTTTTAACCTCCTACACTTAATTTTTCAAGGAGAAAACTCCGTCCGCCCGTTTACACATGCCGTCGACAAAAGTCCGCGATTTTGTCCTGCGGTATAATCAGGTTTTTGTTCATCGCTATATCTTCATTCGTTCGGAATTTTCGACCTTTTTCAATGACGGGGTCCTTCGCCCCGAGATTTGCGAAACCTGCGGTGAAGCCGCCAACAAGATTGCAGCCGTCGCCGTGCCGGCGACGGCTAAACGACATATTTAGCCCCGCAACTCAGGGCTTGATCACCTTTTGCTCCTGGAATGTCTTGCCGGTCAGATAATCGGTGAAGGCGACCTTGACCGTCAATCCGCCCGGGGCGGATTTGAATAGCTCGACCTTGTCGGCGACGTCGAACGTCAGCTTGTAGTTGCCGGCCAGTAACGCGGTAAGCCAGAGTTTTTTTAGCTGGTCCGGCCCAACGTGCCATTCGGCAAGCAGGGCCTGGCCACCTTTTTTGTTCAAGTCCCAAAGCTGTACCTGGACCTCGCCGGGCGATTTTACTGTGTCGCCATCCTGGTCAATCGGCTGGACATAGACGACCAACTTTTCTTTTTGGCCGTCTTTGTTCTTATCGTGAAGGTCGCTCAATCTGCCGATCTCGATTCGCTGGATGGACCAGAGCTCACGCTGATCCTTCGGTAGTGCTGCCAGGGTCTCCATCTGCTTTTTCAATCGTTCGTTTTCGGTTTTGGACTGTTCGAGCTGACTCTGCAGGCGTGTTTTTTCCCGGCTTAACCGCTCCACCTGGATAGTCAAACCAGGCGTGCCGGTATCTGCGTTTTTACAGCCTGCCGCCAACACCAGAAGACAGAAGACAGAAGTCAGAAGACAGAAGCCGGGAGTCTGTCCTCTGTTTTCTGTCGTCCGTTCTCTGCCCTCTGTTCTTTGTCCTCTCACTTGCATGCCCCTTTCAATCTTCTGGTTCTTGGCTGGGTTGCGTCTGGACTCTGACAATCTCAGGGGCCTTTTGCAGAATTCGGTCGGCCAATCCGTAGGCTATTGCCTCTTGCGCGTCGAGCCAGAGGTTTCGGTCGCAATCCTTTTCGATTTTCTCCGGGGTTTGGGCGGTGTGTTTAGCTAATATCTCGTAAAGTCGGGTTCGCAGCCGAAGTATTTCCTGTGCCTCGATGTCGAGGTCGGTAGCGGGACCTTCCAATATGCCCGTGATCAAGGGCTGGTGCAGGAGGATTCTGTTGTTTGCCAGCAGGAATCGTTTGGCGGATTTGCCTCCGGCCAGCAGGACCGCGGCCATGCTTGCCGCCTGGCCTACGCAATAGGTTGCGACGTCGCATCGCAGGAACTGCATCGTATCATAGACTGCCAGCCCGCCGGTAATTGAGCCGCCGGGAGAGTTAATGTAGAAATGGATGTCGGTCTTATTGTCCTCGTTGCTCAAGAACAGCATCTGGGCGATGATCAAATTTGCTGTTGAGTCGTTCAGCACGCCGCCGAGAAAAATTATCCTGTCTTTCAGCAGTCTGGAATAGATGTCATACGCGCGCTCGGTTCGGCCGCTTTTTTCAATTACTATCGGGACCAAAGTCTCATTTACAATCATTGTGGCTGCCCTCGTTGGTCGCATGACGTTCGTATTGCGTAGTGCGCATTGCGTATGACGCACGACGCACTAGCTTTGCTGTTTGTCCTTTTTATCGTCTTTTTTCTTGGCTTTATCTTCTTCGTGCAGCACCTCGTCGATAAGGCCGTACCGGCACGCCTCTTCCGCAGTCATATACCTATTTCTTTCGGTCTCGGCGGCGATCTTGTCTGCCGGCTGGCCGGTGTGCTTTGCCAGGATTTCGTGTATCATTTTTTTTGCTTTGAGGATTTCTTCAGCCTGTATTTTGATGTCGGCCGCCTGGCCGCTGACCCCGCCCCACGGCTGATGCAGCATAACCTTGGCATGTGGAAGGGCGAAACGCTTGCCCTTCGTTCCTGCTGCCAGCACCAGGGCGGCTCCCGACTCGGCTCTGCCTATACAAAAGGTTGCAACAGGAGAGCCGACAAAGCACATTGTATCATAGATCGCCATCGTGTCGTCGACGCTGCCGCCGGGCGAATTAATGTATAAGCTGATCTCGGTGTCCCGCTTGAGATTATCCAGATACAGTATCTTCATAATTACTTCAGCGGCCCTGGCGTATGATATTTCCCCGATCAAAAAGACTATCCGGTTCTCCAGCAGCATATCATCGAGGCTCATCTGGCGATAACGCTGATATGGGCCGTACTGGTCGTACATGTGGAAATTCCTAGCGGAGTTTCTCGGCGAGTGTTCGATAGACATTAAGTATCTTCCTTTATTCACTGCTGCCAGTTCGTTGTTCTTTAGGTTCCTCCGAAGCCGGTTCGCTCTTTTTGTCTTTAGCTTTTCCTTTAGCCGATTTTCGCTTAGGCTTCTTGTCGGTCTTGGCTTGCGGCTGGGCTTGCGGCTCTGTCTCGGCTATCTTTGCCGACTCTAAGAGTTTGGCGATGCACTTACTTTCGCGCACCTGTAACGTAAACTGAGCCAATAAGCCCTCACGAGCCATTTGCTCTCTCAGCCTTTCGGGACGCTGCCCCTGTTGAATGGCCGATTGGGCAATGTGGCCGTTGATCTCTTCTTCGCTCACTTCGATGCTGAGCTTTTTTGCAACTTCATCCATAATAAAGAACGTTTGTAGCTGCTTGTGAGCTTGCTGTTCACTGCTTGCTCGCAGCCGATCCATGTGCTCTTCAATCTGTTCGCGCGTCAGGCCTCGCATCAGCAAGTTTCCGTACTGTCTCTGCAACAGGGTATGCGAATGGTCGGCTACGATGTCCAGGGGCAGGTTGAAGCTGGTGTTGTCAAGCAGGTACTTGTAGATTTGCTCGGTCATATCTGTCCGTGATTGCTGTTCCAATCGGCTCTGTAATCTATCGCGGATATTCTCCCGCAGCTCACCTTCATTGCCGACATGAAGCCTTTTGAGGAAATTCTCGTCTATCTCGGCAGGTTTGAGCCACTTAATATCTTTGACGGTAAGGCGGATATCGATCCTTTTGCCGCGATATTCCTCCCGGAAATATGTTCTTGGCACTTCAACGCTAATCTCTTTGACGTCTTGCGCATTGGCGCCGACGAGAAGCTCGTCGAGCTTCTCAACAGGCACCGCTCCGATAAAGCCGTTGTGCCTCACGTATATCTCGACATTATCAAGCTGCTCTTCCTTTTCGGCATCGGCAGCCTTTAGAACCGCATCGGCTATTATCTGGTCGTCGATCTGAACGGATCCGGTCTCGCGCGGCGTCCATACGCCCGACAACCTGCGCAGTTGCTGGAATTCTCTGTCGATTTGCTCATCCGTAACTTCCAGTTTTGTTCTTGTCAGGGGGATGCCTTCGAGCGGCGGCAGGGCGATTACCGGCCTGACCTCCACCTCAAAGTCGAACTTCAGCGGCCCGGTCTCCGGCAGCTCTATTTTTTCATGGTCGATGGAAGGCTCGCCGAGCACGTCCAGCTTATTATCTTTTATAGCCGAGTCGCTGGCCTGGATGAGCAGCTTGAGCTTGATTTGCTCTGCAGTTTCTTTGCCGAATCTTTTTTCCAGAAGGCGTCGCGGCGCTCGGCCTTTTCTAAAGCCCGGCACCAACGCCTCTTTGCGCAGAGTGTCATATTGCTTATCGGTAGCGTTTTTTATCGCTTGCTCTGGTATTTCTACGGTGACCTTTTTTTTACAAGGGCCCGCCTCTTCAACGGCAACAATGTTCTTCGGCTCTGCGGACTCTTGCTTGCCCTCGGTCGTCGCAGCTTGCTCGTCATTCGTCTGGACTGTCGCCTGTTCTTCCTCGGCCATTTCTCTGCTCCTGAACGCTCTGTTTTAGTTCTGCCGACACATTAAGAAAAAGGGCATCAGGGTTACACCTTCCCTTAGCCGGATAAACGTGGTTTTCGGTCCCCGCATAGCGATTATGCAGGACCTCAGCATATCAGCGACCATCGCCGCGCTACCACTTAGCCGGTTCCTCGCCGATACTATGTGCTCTGCCAACGCAAAGAACGCGTTTGCAGTGCCCATCCTTGAAACAACCTATAGAGCGGGTGATGAGGTTCGAACTCACGACATCCACCTTGGCAAGGTGGCGCTCTACCACTGAGCTACACCCGCAAATCTCGTATATCGCTTTTGCCTTCACGGTTAACGCGATACGGTCAGATAATTATACGGGCTATTATCGCCCATGCAAGGGCATTTTTTTCAAGATTTTGCCCTTACGCCGGATATTTAGCCCCGCAATCCTTCGACCCGGCTCAGGACGGGTTTATTGCGGGGTCCCTGCAGTTTGCCGCAGGTTTCATTTCCCGGTTTCACCGCCGGTTCATACTTAGGGTTTCTTGCCCCGCCGGTTTGGTTCATCTGCCGTCTCCGTGGATTCGGGCGCCGGAAAATCAGTTTGGCTCTGGTTGGCTCGTGCGTTATTATATAGCGGGTAGCTGCCCGGAAAACCTGTTGCTGGAACTATAACCGGTTACGAAAGGGGGTGGTTCAATAGATGGCTGCAAATAATCTGGGGCCGGCAAAAAAGTGGGTGTACTTGCCTCTTTCGCTATTGATACTGGTTGTGATATCTGCCGGTATTTTTACGGTCAAGCTGCTGACAAGGCCCGGCGCGATTTTTGCCATCGAGAGCAAAGAGTCTCAGCCCAACCAAAAGGCTGCTGATGCACACCAGCCAGCCGCGCAGGAGCAAAAGGACCCAAACGATAAGAAACCGCCGCGTCCGGAACATAAACATCCGGCTTTTAGCCAGCGCATCGAAGAGCGAGCCAGAATGGTTGCCGACCAAATCCAGGCACGGGATGTGAATGACCCCAATGTGCTAAAGGCGATGCGGATCGTGCCGCGGCACGCGTTTATTCCCCCAACCGAGCAGCGGTATGCCTACGGTGACCACCCTGTGCCGATCGGACTCGGCCAGACCATAAGCCAGCCATACATTGTGGCATTTATGACCGAGGCCTTGAAACTCGATCCAAATGATAAGGTCCTTGAGATCGGGACCGGCTCAGGCTACCAGGCGGCGGTCTGCGCTGAAATCGCCCGGGAGGTTTATACAATCGAAATCCTCGAAGAGCTTGCAAAATCCGCAGCCAAAAAGCTGAAAGAGCTGGGTTACCGCAATGTATTTGTCAGGGCCTGTGACGGCTATCTTGGCTGGCCCGAAAAGGCCCCATTCGACGCCATCATCGGCACGGCTGCAGCCGGGCGCGTGCCTCCGCCGCTGATCGAGCAATTAAAGCCGGGCGGCAGAATGATCCTACCTGTGGAAGGCCGCTTCGGGTTTCAGTATCTGGTGCTGATAACCAAGGACTCCAAGGGCAATCTGCACCAGAAAAATGTCATGCCGGTCCGTTTTGTGCCTATGACCGGCCAGGTCCAAAAGAGCCAGAGCTAGTCACAAAGATGACCGGAAGGTAAACCACGGTAAAAACGCAGCCACCCTGGAATAAATTCCAGGGCTAAATATCTCTCGACCCGGCTCGACAGGTAAGCCCCGTGTTCCACACGGGGTCATCCGCTGGGTATGGCAGCAAGTATGGTCGGTTGATCTGACGTCTGGAGGATGTGTCATTTCGACCGAAGCCCCCGTGTCTTCTGTCGAAGACAGAAACGGGGGCGAGCGGAGAAATCTGCCTTCGCAGGGTAGTCCTGCCAATAATGCCTCCCCGGCAATCCGTCAGGACTGCCAGACTTCGCATGCGAAACTCTTGAACAATGTCATTCTCGAAGGTCCGCTTTTTGCTATCGTTCTTGATCTCGTCGATTATGCTAAACAATCTTGGTTTTAACTTATAATCCTCTTTTCGCAGCCCCCTGAACCAAGCAAAGGCAAGACTATGGTCGATGTTGGACCAAGCACCCAGGATCTTTTTATCCTGTGTATAAACTCTTGGGCTGAGTTGACGACCTTCTCGTCCATTGCACTTTCGCCCGTTTAACTCCTTTTGCAGATTAGGTTCTTTGCTCAAGAGAGAGATTTACCCCACGATCTGACGTATCGGTCAAAAAGGATAGCCAATAGAGCCGGGATACGATTGGAATGGCGGATTTCACAGATAGCGGGGTGGAAGCACGGACTACGGCTCCTTATGGGACTGGAAACCAATATGTGATTCGCGTTCGGAGCACCGCGTGGAGTTTTACCAGCCGAAGCGAAGAATTGGGCATAAGGCCGGCGGTTCTGACTCAAGGACAAATGGCGGCCATAGAGATCCTGGTCAGGCCTTCGGCAGAGCCACAAAGTGTTCCCCAAGCAGTCTGACGGGAGATTTTGCCCGACTTTGGCAAGAAATTTGCAACTTTTTCTTGAAATTAGGGCGGCATATCTGATATAAATAGAGGTGTCGCAATGTGCGGATGCGCTTTTTGTGTGTTCGGGCTAAGGAAGGAGGCAGGTTCAAGTCCCCGTAAACACTGCTGGATGGAAATAAGTGTCGTAGCTTTTTTGGCCTTTTGTTGGTTGTTGTGTTAGAGGTTGTCGCGATAGGCCTATATATCTACAGACTCTGGCGGGCTTATCCCCAACGAGCGTGTTTTTGGCGTGTGACCAAAGTCAGGTATCTTGAATTTTTTGAAGGAGGACTATTATGTGGAAATTGTCATTTGCAGTTGTGGTCGTGCTCACTTTGCTCTTGAGCGGAGTGACACAGGCTGCGCGGGACGTCACCGCTCCGGGGGATGTCATTCAGGGTGTCCCGAACGACGGCATAAGTACTGGCGGCAACCACGGGTGGCCGGGCAATGAAGCGGCGAACCAAGCCATTGACAACCAGATCGTGACGAAGTATCTGCACTTCAAAGGAGATATAGAGCCTACGGGCATCCGCGTTACGCCCAAGGGTGGCCCGAGCGTGGTGACCAGCGTGCGGTTCTGCTCGGCCAATGACACCACGGGATACCCGGGACGCGCCCCTATCACGTACGAGCTGTCCGGCTCCAACGTCAGCATCGATGGGCCGTACACTCTAATCGCCAGCGGCGATATCAAGGATTTCGCCGGGCCCGTGGCTTGGCCCAACCAGACGTGGACCACGACGCCGATGAAGTTTGCCAATACCGTCGCGTACAAGCACTATCAGTTGATGTTCCCGACGATCTGGAATTCGAAGTATGGGACCACCGACACCTGTATGCAGATTGCTGAGATAGAGCTGCTGGAGACCGTGTACAAGGCGACGGCCACGAATCCGCTCAACGGCGCTACCGGTGTATTATCGCCGCTGTTTCAGTGGACGGCGGGAGACACCGCTGCGCTCCACGATGTGTACTTTGGGACCAATCCGACGCTGGGTACGGCTGAGTTCATGACCCGGACGAACCTTACCGTGTACTGGTACGGGGCTGGCCTTACTCCAGGGGCGACTTACTACTGGCGCGTCGATGAGGTCGAGGCTGACGGTGTTACAATTGACAAAGGCGATGTGTGGAGCTTTACGGCAGCGACGTTGACCGCCCATGACCCGACGCCACGTGACGGCGACAAATGGATCGATGTTGGAGCTGACCTTAGCTGGGTTGCAGGAGCCACCGGCATTAGGCACGACGTGTACTTTGGAACAAGTCAAACTGATGTGGCTAATGGTACGGGCGGCACATTGAAAAGCAGCCAGCAGACAAAGCTAACCTACGATCCCGGAACGCTTGCCCTGAATACCACTTACTACTGGCGGATCGATGAATACAATGCCGGGGGCACTAAGTTTCCAGGCAAAGTCTGGAGCTTTACAACGACTGGCGGTGGCGGCGGCCTCAAGGGCGAGTACTTCAACAACACGGACTTGAGCGGATTGCCGGTGCTGACGCGGACCGACACGCAGGTCGACTTAACTCTGACTGGTACCACGAGTCCAGGTGCGCCGGTTGTGGGCGACGGATGGTCGGCCCGGTGGACGGCGGACCTCGATATCGCCATCGCCGACACGTATATGTTCAGTGTCAACTGCCAGGACGGCACCCGGCTGTGGATCGACGGCGAGTTGATCGTCGACAAGTGGGTGACCCCCACGGTCACGAGCAAGTACTTCTCCCTCCCGATCTCTCTGGAAAAGGGCATCCATTCGCTGCGGTTAGAGTTCTTTGACAGTGGTGGCGACGCCGTCCAGCAGTTGTACTGGTCGACGCCGACGATGGCCGAGCAGATTATTCCCGCCGGTCCGTTGCAGCCGCCGCTAAGGGCCGGCAGCCCGAATCCGCCGGACGGTGCGGCAGACGTCAAGCAGACGCCCGTCCTTCGCTGGGATGCCGGTTTGAAAGCCGCTAAGCACAACGTGTACCTCGGCACAGACGCCGCCGCGGTTGAAAATGCCACTACGGCCTCAGCAGGTATCTATCGAGGCCAGCAGGACCTTGCTGCTACCACCTATGTGCCTACCGAGGCTCCTCTGGCGTGGAACAGCACTTACTACTGGCGAATAGATGAGGTAAACGCCGCCGATACGTGGAAAGGCAACGTTTGGAGCTTTACCACCGCCGATTTTATTGTGGTGGACGACTTTGAAGACTACACCGACGATGTCGGCAGCAGGATATTCCAGACCTGGCGTGACGGATGGGGATTCAGTGAGCCGGCGCCCGGCTATCCCGGCAACGGCACCGGTTCGGCTGTGGGTTACGCTCAGCCTACGTTTGTGGAGATGACTACCATTCATGGCGGCGCCCAGTCGATGCCGTTGGCTTACGACAACAGCGGTGCGACCGGCAAAGCCCGCTACTCAGAGACCCAGCGTGAGTGGATCTCGCCGCAGGATTGGACCGTGAACGTCGTTAAGGCATTGACGCTGTACTTCTATGGCGCTTCTGCCAATGCCGCTGAACAGCTCTACGTGGCGGTGGAAGATAATGCCGGGCACGTTAAGGTGGTGAACCATCCTGAGTTCGACTCGGTGCTTGGAGCCAGTTGGCACGAGTGGAACATTGAGCTGACACAATTCAGCGCTGCGGGCGTAAATCTGAAGGCCATCAAGAAGATGTATATTGGCCTGGGCAACCGCACCAGTCCCACGGCTGGCGGCACGGGCACACTATTCATCGATGATATCCGCGTGTATCCCAGCAGATGTGTTCCTTCAATGCTAAAACCAGCAGCCGATTTGAACGATGACTGTGTGGTTGATTATCTGGACCTTGAGGTTTTGGCGAATGACTGGCTGCTTGCCGATAGCTTTATTACGACGTCAAATCCTGGCGCTGCCAATCTGGCGGCGCAGTACAAGTTTGACGGCGACGTTCAAGACAGCTCCGGCAAAGGTAATAACGGAACCATCAACGGTGACCCGACATGGGTAGCTGCCGGCAAGGTTGGAAGCGCCCTTAGATTCGATGGTGATGGCGACTATGTCGACTGCGGGGCCGGTGCGACCTTGAATATTACCAACGGAGTCACGATTGCGGCATGGATCAAACTCTCTGTGACAGGCCTCGATCAGAAGATTGCGGGCAATCAGGACAATTCCACTGGTGGATATAAGATGACCGTATATACCAACGACAGGGTTGAGTTTGAAATTCGTACTTCCGCCGGCGCGGGGACCCTCAACAGAACTGTTGCCGGTGGTACGGCCCTGGCGACAGGCGTTTGGTATCACGTTGTTGGTGTCTACTCCGAGGGCGGCTACCTCCGGACGTATGTCAATGGCGTTTTGGACAGAGAATTGATTACGACAGCGGTACTTGGTACTTCGACAGGTACTCTCAAGATTGGATGCGAGCCCTACACCACCACCGCTAGCTTCTTCAACGGGATCATAGACGACTTGCGGATTTACAACAAGGCTCTTTCGGCGGGTGAGATAGCGTATTTAGGTGACGAGACCCCTGCCGACGGCAAGTTGTATGTTCCGGTTCCGTCGGTTGCTGAGCTGTATTCCGGTGAGCCTCAGGGTTCCAGGAAGATTGACCTGAAGGACTATGCAGAGCTCGCGGATGCGTGGCTTGAGGAGATTCTGTGGCCGTAATCGCAGTGTGCTGCGAATGTTTAGCCCTGCCACCCCTGTCCTGAGCGAAGTCGAAGGGTCCGGGGGCTAAACCTGTCTCGAGCGAAGTCGAGAGATATTTAGCCCCGCAACTTGTTGCGGGGTTCAGAGAGGATTGTACCATTTCGGGGCCTATTCGCCTATGGCGAATAGGCCCCAATCTTTTGCATGGTACGGGGGCGGTCGGCAGTTGTATTCGCCGGCCGATTTGTGTATTATGGTTTCTCTCAAATGGAGCCTGCGTTCTGTGCTGTGGGCTGCATAAAGAATACTGACCGAAACGACCTGAAGGATTCTGCGTATAGATCATATCAAGGCTGTGACAACTTTGTTTGCGGCCGTTTTGCTGTCCCGCCCATTGTGCCGCGCCGATGACTGGCCCCAATTCAGGGGACTGAGCCGCGACGGCAAATCCGCAGAAACCGGACTTCTGCAAAAATGGCCGCAAGGCGGCCCCCCCCTTCTCTGGTCGGTCGATGGCCCGGGCACGGGTTTTTCTTCGGTCGCTGTAGCCGACGGGTTCATATATACAACCGGCATGCTTGACGGCCAGGGGTTTCTTTTTGCCTATGACCTTGACGGCAAGTTCCGGTGGAAAAAATCATACGGCCAGGAGTGGCAAAGGTCCTATCCGGGTGCTCGAACCACGCCAACGGTGGACGGCGACCGGATTTACGTCTTTAGCGGCACAGGAGTCCTGGCATGTTTGTCCGCCAAAACCGGCGAACAAATCTGGAGTGTGGATACGTTGAATACGTTCCAGGGCAAAAACACCTCCTGGGGCATGACCGGCTCACCGCTGGTCGACGGGCAAAAAGTGTACTGCACGCCCGGCGGCAAAAAGGGCGTCATCGTGGCGCTGGATAAATTTACCGGCCGGACCACCTGGACGACAACAGGCCTGGACGAATGTTCAGCATATTCTTCGCCAATTCTCATCCAAATAGGCGGCAATCGTCTGCTTGTCAACGCGATACAAAAATCTATAATCTGTGTAAATGCCGAGGATGGGACGCTCGTCTGGCGTTTCCCTTACCAAACCAGTTATGACACCGCTATTGTCACGCCGGTTTATAGCGATGGCTGCATCTTTGTCACCAGCGTAGTTGAGTACGGCTTTACAACCGGCGGGCTGATGCTGCAAATCTCCGACGACAGCACCAGCGTGAAGAAAAAATGGACGCAGCCTGTTTTGGACTGTCATCATGGCGGCGTTGTGCTGGTCGACGGCTGCCTCTATGGCTCTAACTTTAAGGGCATTCCCAAAGGCGATTGGGTTTGTCTTGATTGGGACGCCGGCAAAGTTATGTATGAGGCCGCGTGGAACGCAAATAAAGGCTCGGTTATCTACGCGGACGGGATGCTGTATTGCTATGATGAAAATACCGGGGACGTGGCTCTTGTTAAGGCGTCGCCCAAAAGCTTCGAGATAATCAGTTCTTTCCGGGTCACCGCCGGCTCAGGCAAGCACTGGGCGCACCCAGCCATATCTGATGGCCGGCTCTACATTCGCCGCGGCGACGCCCTTATGGCTTATGACATAAGGAAAAACTCCAAATACCCATAATTGACAATTGACAATTGAAAATCGACAATTGAAAATTGACGGGTTGGACGCAAGATGAAAATGCTTGGCAAAATAATTATTGATACCGAACGCTGCAAAGGTTGCGGATTGTGTGTAACGGTATGCCCAAAGGGTCGCATCATCATCTCCAAGCGCTCCAACAAGTCAGGTTATTTCCCTGCCGAACCTGCCGGTCCGCCTATGGCGGATTGCACCGGCTGCGCTATGTGTGCAATTATTTGCCCGGAGGCGGTAATCGAAGTATATCGTGATGAGAACACTGTTGGCGGACCTTCCAAGAAAGACAGGCCGATCTTAGTTAAGGACAAGTAGTGACTGAAAGAGTCATAGTGTGTGGCAATGAAGCGCTGGCTGAAGCAGCTGTCCTTGCCGGTTGCGACGCCTACTTTGGTTATCCTATCACGCCGCAAAACGAAATCATCGCCTATATGTCCAAAAGAATGCCCG
>JAFNGF010000094.1 GCA_017885385.1 Planctomycetota bacterium | reverse complement strand
CAACCTCCGTTTGCTGAGCAGACTATCGTTCATGGTGGCACCCAGTCGATGCCGTTAGGTTATGACAACAGCGGTACTGGCGGCAAAGCCCGCTACTCAGAGACCTTCCAAGAGTGGGCCTCGGCGCAGGATTGGACCAGATACAACGTTAAGGCATTGACGCTGTGGTTCTATGCCACTGCTGCCAATGTCCCTGAGGGACTCTACGTAGCGCTGGAAGATAATGCCGGCCACGTTAAGGTGGTCAACCATCTTGACCCGGAGGCCGTTCAGAAGGCCGGCTGGCAGGAATGGAACATTGAGCTGACGCAATTCAGCGGTGCGGGCGTAAATCTGAAGGCTGTCAAGAAGATGTATATTGGCTTGGGCAACCGTGTCAGTCCCACGGTTGGCAGCACAGGCACAATATACATCGATGATATGCGACTGTATCCCAGCAGATGTATTCCTTTGATGGGTAAGCCCGCTGCTGACTTGAGCGGCAACTGCGTTGTCGACCAGGCTGATGTGGAGATCATAGCCGATCAGTGGCTGGATAGTGGTTTCCAGGTTACGCCGGCTGATCCCGGCACTACCGGTCTGGTAGCGTACTATCCGTTCAACGGCAACGCCAACGATACGGTTGGTGGCCACAATGGCACCACCGTTGGTTTGCCGACCTATACGACAGGTAAGATAGGCCAGGCGATTCAACTGAATGGTGTGGATCAGATGGTGGATGTTGGCCCGGTTGGCGTCAGCGGAGCTGCTCCACGCACGATAGCCGGCTGGGCGAAAGCCAACGCCTTGGTCGATGCGTTGCCGGACTGGATCGACATCTTTGGTTTCACCGGTCCATCCGGGAACTACGGCCACTTTGACATCGAGCTTGTCAACGTGGGCGGCAATCGCGGCTATGGTATTCACGTTTACGGCTGGGAGCGGAACATAATGCCGATCGATTTCGAGTGGCACCACTTAGCTGCCTCGTATGACGGCACGACAATAAAGTGGTACGGCGACGGCAGGCTCATCGGCAGCGACAGTACCCTGGTTCTTGCCACGCCTGACAACGTTCATATCGGCAAGCGTGACGATAATGAGAATTACTGGCCTGGTCGCGTTGATGAGGTTCGCATCTACAGCCGTGCTTTGTCAGACGCTCAGATTGCATGGCTTGCCGGCCGTACTTCGACGTTCTCGATACCGGCTGATTTGCGTCAGGACAACGTGATTAACTTCAAGGATTTTGCCGTATTGGCGGATTCTTGGCTTGAGGAGATTTTGTGGCCGTAATGGCACCCCGACTTGATCGGGGGCGGTAAAACCGCCGGGATAAAACCCCCAAATGAATTTGGGGGCTAAATATTTAGCCCCGCAACTCGTTGCGGGGTTGGGCTCCTAGCCCGACCCATCGGGATGGGAGCCCTTTGCCATTCTACGCTGCCGTGAGATTCGATACAAAAGACGAGCTTCTGGATGTAAAATAGGTCCGCTTTGCACCACGGGATGTCGAGAAAGCGTTCGAGCTTAGGAGACTTCGCCGTAGCTACGTCTCCTTGCGAAGGCGAATCGGGCGATTCGCGCAGAATTAACGCCCGCGCAGCGAATATCTCGGCGGACATAGTAGGAAATGCAAACGGGCACTCATTTCGCCACATCAGCTCCACGTTCCACGCCAGGTACCAGGTCGGGCGATGGTAATCGACATACACACCCCTTAGATTCTCTGTCGTTTGCGCTGCGTAAGTCGCGCAGAGCCGACCCACCTCGGGCGTCAGATGCCTCCAGCGGCCAAAAATGGAGCGAAGGACCGGCACCTGGGTAATCAGGCCGCCTCGCGTGTGGGCCAACTCATACGTCAGCCGCTCGCGCAGCGCTTCACGAGTGACGCCCAAGCCTTTCTCGACTGCGGCGTCATCGTTCATTCGAGCGGCCAGCCGACAGTAGGCGATCAGCCCGGCTACGTAACCATTGCGGCAGTCCTCCTCCATTTTGTTTGGTGGTTGATCAACAAGGTCCCGCATCTGGTTCCAGTCGCGTTCAATGTGGCTCCAATCGCCGCTGGTGTGCGCCCACAGCCAAATCGGATAAAGCCGGGCTACGTCGCTTCGAGTGATGTCATCGGCTACCCGGAACAATTTCTCAGTGGGGATATCGTAGAAACTGCGGACAGTACCCGCCGTCGGATCAAAACTGCGATTTCCGGTCGGCCCAGCTAAAGGTCCACCGGCCGAACTGGCCCGCAGAACGTAGTCCTTAACCTGCCGCTGAATATCGGTGTCCAGATAATTGTACGCTCGTGCCAGCGTATAGAGCGTTTCGGCAGGCTCGGTGAAGAATCGATAGGCCTCGCGCGGATGTTTGCCCGATGGAAATACCCACGGCTGCCAATCCTTCGAGATCAGCTCCCGGATGCAAGAAGACAACTTTTGTTTGAGGTCCTCACACGCACTATTTTCCGGCATCTGCACGCTCGGCACTTCCCAGATGATGCGATCAAGCTCGGCGTCGTGGCGGTCTTTGGACCCCGCCTCAAAAATGCCTGGAATTCTGCCGGGCAAAGCCTTGAGCACATGATTCAGCCGGGACATTCCCAGCATGTCCCAGTCCCAAGGCATCTTCTGAACCTTTTGCCACTGAGCATCGGTCAATCTCTCGACTGCGCTCGAGACGGGCTTGGCAGCCGGTGCCCCCGCGAAAGCGGGGGCTGCCGTGCCATCCGGGGCCATCCTGTATGCAATCAAGGCGACACCGGAATTGATTTCATGTGTGGGGATGTAATAGAAACTGTCGCCCGCTACGCAGACCGGCGTGTCGATAACCGAGCCGCCGCCATAAACGGCGGTGCCTCGCGCCAGCCATTCTTTGCCGACAGGCAGGGGATCACCCTGTAGAATAGTCGCCCAGATGGCGACTGCTTCGCCGGGCTTAGGCTCATGTATATTGCGGCAGAACGGCTCCGGATAGCCCCGCAAGGTATCCAAATCCATGCCGTTGACGTTGTCCTGATGGGTGTTGATAAGCACACGCCCGGCGGCGGTAAGTTGACACTGCTCATCATGAACCAATAGCAGACTGTCGTGCCAGCCGTAAGTCCGGGACTGGTCCATAATGGGCGTGATATGACCGGTGGAAGTATCAAGATAGCCCACGTTCAGAAACGGTGAGTAATGCTGGTAGCGGCTGCGGAGCAACGCCTGGAATTTGACTATTACTTTGCCGTCGGGCGTGACGATAGGCGGTGCACCGGTGCCGTTCATACTCTCGGCGTAAACTATCGGAGCGACAAACTTCTGCTTGCCCGTGTTTGGGTCCAGGACAAAGAACGTCTGGTAGACCGGCTCTTCGGTCAGCCGCCTGCGAATGTAATCGAGCTGGGCCTGATACGTGCCGGGCTTATCCATCAGTTTGAAGTTTTCCAGCCGCAGCCGTTCATTCTCCTCTTTGGTGTGACGCCAACTGGCAAAGTCGCCAAAGATTTCTTTGACCATATCGAGCAGGATAGGCT
>JAFNGF010000093.1:244-2536 GCA_017885385.1 Planctomycetota bacterium | reverse complement strand
GTTCGGCCAAGCTGGGTGCCAGAATCAGTGATCGAATCTCAGGTCACTGATATGCTGGATAGACTAATTCTGCCAAAAGAAATATACGATTGGGCACTGGCATATCTGAAAAACATACTTGAGAGAGATGTTGATGATGCAGAACAGGAGTTGCGAAACCTCAAGAAAAGGGCTACCGATGCACAAGCTACTTTGGACACCCTCCTGCTGAAGGCCGCCCAAACTAAAGACAACCTCGCAGAGGAGTTTTTGCGTCTGGCTCGGCAGAAGCAGAGAGAATTAGCTTTGCTGCAACAGCGAACAGTTCAAATCGCGGCTGGAAGGCAGGAAAACAACAGCGATGCAGCAGAAATTTTAGAACTCGCACAACGTCTTTCACAGCAATACGTTGTATTCTCACCTGCCCAAAAACGCCAAGTTGTGGATTCGGTGTTTTTGAACTTACGACTCGATACTGTAAACCTTGTGGTGAGTACAGGTTACCGTTCTCAATCCTTGCGGAAAATCATGGTCGTCCTCTCAAGTCGGGGTGACTGGACTTGAACCANNTAGCCAAGCTGAGCTACACCCCGATAAACCAATACCCGACTATAGCACAGCAGCCGGCTGATTGCAATCTACAATAAATTCACCGAGTCTACATCTATCGCAACCTTTACCGCCGGGCGAATCGGCCGCTGCGCCCGCAGGGCACTAAATAAATCCCGCAGAATCGCAGCCTGCGGAGCCTGGATAATTATCTGCATTCTGTGAAACCGCTGGATTCGGCTTATCACCGCCGGCATAGGACCACGCACGGTCACCTTTAATCTTTTTGTATCAATGATGCCGTCCAAAATCCGGCGCATCCGGTTGCACGCCAACTCAAGTTTTTCAAAATTTTGGTCGCGCATAATAATAGCCGCCAACCGCCAGAACGGCGGCAAATTGCAGGCCTTACGATGTTTTAATTCCTGCTCGACAAAGCCATCGAAGTCCGCCTTGAGAGCAAACTGTATGGCAGGCTGGTCCGGCAAGAACGTTTGAACGAAAACCATGCCCTTTTTCACCGAGCGTCCCGCCCGGCCGGCAACCTGAGAGATCAGCTGAAACGTCCGCTCGTTCGCCCGGAAGTCCGGCAGATACAGACAAGTGTCGGCACTGATAACGCCCACCAGCGTTACGTTTGGAAAATGCAGGCCTTTGGCGAGCATTTGCGTGCCGACCAATATGTCTATTCTGCCTTCGCTGAAGTCGTTGAGCACCCGGTAATAGTCTCTGCCGGCCATAGAATCGCTGTCCACCCTGGCTAAATGGGCCTGCGGGAATTTCCTGGCCACCTCTTCTTCGAGCCGTTGTGAGCCAAGCCCTATCATCGCCATACGTTTGCCGCACAAAGGACACTTGTCCGGCACCAGCGTCTGCGCCAGGCAATAATGGCACATAGCATAGCCGTAATCAATATGCCTTCGGGCGGCGGTCAGCACGCGGCTGGCAAGCTGCGATCCTTCGACCCGGCTCAGAGCCTGCCCCGAGCTTGCCGAGGGGACGGGCTTGTGAAAAGTCAAGGTAACATCGCAGTTGCGGCACTGCAAAGTGTACTTACAGGATGGGCAAAATATGAAATTGCTGTAACCGCGTCTATTCAGAAACAAAATTGCCTGCTCTTTTCTTGCCAGAATCTGTTGCAGATGCGCAGCCAACGGCTCACTTATAAGATTGACGCCGTCACGGGTAAAACCCCCCTGCCGCATATCGACAAGCCGCATTTGCGGCATCGGCAAGTCCATTACCCGTTTGGGCAGGCGAACCAGGCTAAAATATTTTTTATGCCGGCAATTGCACAGCGTCTCTAATGATGGAGTGGCGCTTCCCAGGATGCAGTGTGCACCTGATAGCTGCGCGCGTTTTATGGCTACGTCCCTGCCGTGATATCGCGGGGCGGTATCCTGCTTGTAGCTCGGCTCATGCTCCTCATCAACGACGATAAGTCCAAGCCGTGGCAATGGGGCAAAAATTGCCGAGCGAGCACCGATGACCACATCCGCCTCACCGGAGTTTGTCTTATGCCACTGGGCGTTGCGCTGGGCAGCCGTCAGGCCGGAGTGCATCACCGCGATTTTTTTGAACCTGGCGCTGAATCTCTGCACCGTCTGAGCGGTGAGCGCAATTTCAGGAAGAAGAACGATTGCAGTCTCACCCTTTTGCAGAATAAGCTCAATGGCTCTTATGTAAAGCTCGGTCTTGCCGCTATCGGTCACGCCGTGCAGAAGCACAACGGAAAAACCGTNNNNCNNCAAATTNNCNNCNNNA
>JAFNGF010000093.1:0-236 GCA_017885385.1 Planctomycetota bacterium | reverse complement strand
GNGNGANNTGCCGATTGTGCCGAAAGGATTATTATTAAAAACGGCCGCTGTAATATTAAACAATGGCCAGCAGAAAGCCCTTGCGGAAATCGAAAAGAAAATGGATTCCGATAGTTTTTCCGTTGTGCTTCTGCACGGTGTGACCGATAGCGGCAAAACCGAGGTGTATATCAGGGCCATTGAAAAGGCCGTCCAAAAAGGCAAAAGCGCAATAGTGCTTCTGCCTGAAATTGCAC
>JAFNGF010000092.1 GCA_017885385.1 Planctomycetota bacterium | reverse complement strand
TGGTCCGTGGTCTTATATAAGTTTTTGGGCGTCCACAGCTCGTTTGTGAATGCCAGGATGCCCCGCCCGGCGTAGAACCAGTCGTGTTCGCCGCCCCAGACGGTATAAAGGTCCTTCCAGGTAATCATCGAACGATAAAAGGGCAGGATTTTTTCGCCGCGTTCGGCAATGACCTTCAGCACGTTCTCGTCCTGGTCTGTCATCGGGCCGCCCTCGCGGCCGGGACTTCGCAGAATCATACCGCCGGAATTATGGTATGACTGCGCAGCAGCGATATTGGGATGGGCAAGGACAAACTCCGCCGCCGCACGTGTCTCCGGCTGGGAAAACGGATAGTCCTTGGCGCCATATTGGATGTAGCTCGGCTGCCAATCGTATGCCCAGTTGCGGTTNNGGCTCTTCAGGCTTCGCCTGTACCATCAGGTATTTGGGATAGTCGGGATGCAGCTTAAATCGACCTTCCGGGTCTTTTTTACGCATCATTGAGATAAAACCATCACCATTGAGGTCTTCGCAATCATCCTCGTCCATAAGGCCATCTCGATCATTGTCTGTGGGCTGAAGGCCTGAACGGGCAAACTGTCCGCCGTGAATCCAGAAGTCTCGCCCATCAGGATTGATTGTGGGCACCAGATAAAAGACCCGGTCGTTGAGCAGGGCGGTGACTTTTTCCAGCCGACCGTATTGATGGCAAAGATACCACCCGGTGTAAGCTACTACTTCACCGGCCTGTATCTCGTTGCCGTGAATGTTACCATCGATATACATAGCGGGCTTGCAATTCGGGTCGCCCACGTTGCGCGCGGTCACCTCCAGGCACCAGATGTCTCGTTTCTGATACGACTTGCCGATGGAATAGAGTTTGGTCAGCTCGGGAAAGGCCCTGTTCAGGCGGGCAAGGATAGCCCCCAAGCCCGCATGGTCGTAATATTGGTTCCAGGCAACCGGAACTTTCCGCTCTGCTGAGGCGCCCAGCGCAGGAAAAGTATGCTCTTGGGTTCCCGCGAGCCTACTCCGCCGAAGCGGCTNNAGCGGCTGCGAAGGCTGGAAGCGGGGTCCCTCTGCTGGGTCACTCGCCCTTGGCTTACGCTCGCTGACCTGGGCAAGACTTAGCCGGGTCGATGCCAGCACGACGGACAGAAGAAGCGAAAGAACGGCAAATGTCTTTGACTTTATCTGTTGGCTCATCAGAAAAACCTTACATTGGGCAAACCGCCACCAGTCCTGGATTATTTACCTTCGGCCAGCTCGACAGTCCCTTCAGCCTGGCCGGCCAGCATCGAGACGACTTTGAAATTGATGCGGTCGCGATTCGGAGCGTGTACCACGTACCGCGCGGAAGCTGCTCCGCAGCTGCCCTGGATTGTCGGCAGATTTGTGATCCTGCTTCCCGACAGAAAGCACTTATTGTCCATCTCGATGATTATGCGGGTCGGATAGACCTCACGCGTGGTTTGGCCGTGCGCCAGTGAGGTGGGCAGAAAACCGGTGTTCTCCACCTGAATCGTGATCTCGTACACATCTTCGCCCAGGCGATTGGCTTCGACCTTTCGGATGCTGATACGCGGAAGCTGCTGCGCAACTTTTGTCAGGAAATCCGCGTGCCTGGCGGCGATGTCNNGGATAAATGCTTCGGGGGCATACTCATCGAACCACTTAAGCTCTTTGCGTTGCTGTTCGTTGCGCTTATCCTGGTCGGTCTTGGACTTTTGAGAAACTTCTTTATCGCCCTCTTCAGTTGCGGACTTAGGTTCTTTGTCTTGATCCGGCGCCTCAGTAGAATCCCCTGGTTCTGCTTTTTCTTTTTTTTGGTTAGCCTTGGCAAGCTCAATAGCAACCGCCGGACTCCAGGGACAGGCCGCCAGCGACAATCGGCCTCGGTGGAAGTACATCCAATCGCTGAACGTGCCTGGGCAAGAAGCACCTTCCATCTCTTTTTTCAATCCGAGCGATTCTCGATATTTCTCGCCCATTACCCGGTAGTAAGGTAAATCCTTTTCATCAATCGCAGGCGTTCCTGATCGATCGGGGCTGCTTCTGTCCCGACTGGATCGGGACGCGGGGATAGTCGCTTTTCCGGAGGGCGCAGATCCAGAGGTTTTTAGAAGATTATCCGCAGCACCGTATGTGACAACGATACCGATATTTGGATGCCCGACTACGAACTCAGCGAGCGCACGCGTCTCAGCTTCACTGACCTGATGTAGACCGGCATCCGGGGCAAAGAATTCATAATTGTACGGGAAATTACGGTTAAAGTTCACGCCCCCTGGACCATCTTCATTCCATTGCTCATCGCGGTCGTTGTCGATGCCTTCGGTAAGGTATCGCCATTTGCCAACCTCGCCTTTGAGATGGTCGGCCTTGATCAGCAATCGGTCGTCTGCCGGATCAAGGATATATTCACCTTCGCGGTCTTCGACGCGCATCCAGGTAATAAGACCATCGCCGTTAAGATCTTCAGGACCATCCTCATCTACCAGCCCATCGTGGTCGTCATCGACCGGTCCGCCAGAGGCGAAGCTCGTCTCGAACTTGGGCTGGGCAAGGGCCCCCGCTTCGCGGGAATTAAAAAAATGCTCCGCGGCATCGGCGTTCAGTCGTGGAATAACGTAAATCGTCGTCGTGTCCAAAAGTTCCATGACGTCACTGCAGGTCTTGTATTGCTCGACTAAACGCTTGACCCAGGAAACTGCCGCCGAGCATCCTATCAGGTCGGCCCCTTCAATCCCCGCCACCAGGAGCATTGCCGGTCGACTCTTGCGGTCTGCCTCAGCACCCTGACCCATTTCGACCAGCCAAACTTCGCGCTTGCCCAGCGACTGTGCGATACTGACTACTCGAACAAGGTTCGGATGCTCTTTCGCGACCAGCGCCAGATGTCCGCTCAAATATCTGTTGCTGTAATAACTCATAGCTCCGCAGCAATTGTCCGGCGGGGCTAAATATTCATCCGCCGGAAGTACGGCGGATTTCGCCGGCGGTTTCACCACCGGCTCCTGACGGGGCTGCGGGTTCAATTGACTGGCGGCAACGGCGACCGGCATCAAAAACAGACTCACGGCCACCAGCAGAAACCAGCCCGCCAGAGGCGGAGATTTGCGATGAGAAACGATAAGTCGCATTCTGTCACCTGCCACTTGCCCGCCATCCCTCTGCTTTCGCAGTGGCGACAGCCACGCTGGGCGGGACAAGCCTGTCCCCTCGCTCGTCTCGGCGACCGGGCTACGGCGGGCTTCGCCCCGACGAGAAGCCCGAGCCAGAGCGGGGCAGACGCCGGCAAGCGCTTATTTTGAAGCTCCAATTGTCGATTGTCAATTGTCAATTTTTCAAGCAGGGTCAAATCTATGACGATATAAAGTGTATCCCCGCTTCACGGGTGATCCGCCAGAGGCGGGTCCTGCGCAGGCAGGAACCAAAGAAACCTAGTCCGGTAATATGGGGCAGCTAAAATGAGCATTGAATATCTATCAAGGGACCCCGCTTCCAGCCTTCGCAGCCGCTTCGGCGCAACAGGCTCGCGGGAACCCAAAGATGAGGTCCTGCTCGCTGTTTTGCCTAAAGAGCCTCAGTTACGGCACGAGCTTGAGACCATCAATGAGACCGTAAGCAGCAACGGCGACTACGACGTAGTGATCGACTTCCACAGAGTGGAAGTTCTGACCTCTTCGAGCATCTCTAATCTGGTCATATTGCATAACCTGCTGTGTGAGCGTGGACGCCAGCTCATTCTCTGTAATGTGACGATGCCGACCAGAGGTTTGTTCAACGTGGTCGGTCTTGATGGTTTTTTCAGTTTAGCTGAGGACAAGTTCGCTGCTCTGGCAAGGCTGCAGGGGGAAAAACGAAATCCGAAATCCGAGACGCGAGGGTTCCCGCAAGGCGGTGTCCCAAACAAATGCGAAATTCAAACACCAAATGACTAAAACTGTTATTCTATCTGTTTGGAATTTTGTATTTTAGTCATTTGAGGTTGCTTCCTTGTGTCTTAACATAATTGAA
>JAFNGF010000091.1:2347-2864 GCA_017885385.1 Planctomycetota bacterium | reverse complement strand
TTGCCTCTGCGTCTGTCCCAGGACTTCTCAAACCGGCTGAAATCTGTGGAAAAAACTTCGTGGACGGAAGTGTTCGTGAAATAGCGCCTGCCGAAGCCGCTACCGACCTCGGTGCTAAGACGCTCTTTGTCATTCTCGCGCTCGCGTATAACCTGCGGCCTGCTACGTCCATAATTACTGACCACGAGATTACCGATTGGAGGGTCCAAGCCAACTTTATTGACATAGCGCGCCGTGCGACTAATGCTCTGCTCAACGAAACCGTGAAAAATGATCTGGCGCCGTACAAGTCGCGCTGCATCACCATTGACCCGCAACAAAATATTCATCCTTTTTTCGAGTTTCACGCCGGCCTCATTAGCATAAATATAGATTATGGGTTTATGAGGGCATTCGACGTCGTAGTCGGGCCCACGATGGGTGAATTCGTTAAATGCGGCGACCTAACAGAACGGATCATAGCGAAACGTCTAAGGATTTGGAAACTTGAACACGAGCTGATTGCCGATTGGACCGA
>JAFNGF010000091.1:0-2322 GCA_017885385.1 Planctomycetota bacterium | reverse complement strand
GATACAGCTCCACCAACTTGTCGAAGAGCGCCTGGACTTGTGCGGGGAAGAATCGTTCCCTGAAAATCCCGAACACGTGTGGAAGGACTGGGAAACGCACAACTGGGACCTGAAAGAACCGACCGCGCTGCCCCTCATGCCGACGCCGTGGGACGGTCTCGACCTCGGGTACCTCGGCACAGAGGTCGTTCCCAAGGAGAATCCGCCGCGGAAGGTAAAGAAATCAGCACACGAGACCATCCGCTAAGCGCTTGAAACAGCTGTTTTCAGAAAGCGAGCACGCTGTTTCTGATTGTTTAACGGAGCGCGGCGAACGCCGAACGACTTCGCGTATCTGAAGAAGCTTACGCAGACCGCCTGCAAGGAGGAGCCTGTATTAGACTCCGGTCGCTGCGTTGAATTTCTGCCTGAAAGCGTCCTAGCATTACTAAGTCGGTTAAACCCCCATAGAGCTGCAGCCTACGCAGCTAGCTCCGGCTCTGAAAAGAAAAAAGGGAGCGCAATGCTCCCTCACGACTTGGCTGGCCAGCCTATCGATCGCGTCATAATTTTGGCTTGACTTATTCCACCTGTTGGACACCCGGTGGCACCCATGAGCCGTTCAGCACAGCCTCCTGCGGCCAATACATACACAGCATGAGGTTAAACCCGTTGGGCGGCGCTGGCAACCAGTTAGACTCCTTGTCCGGGCCAGGTGATGTGTTTTGGATGTAGATGTCGAGCGATCCGTCCGCATTATACGTTAAGTTACCGAGGTGTGGCGCGATCGCATACCGATTGATGGGGTTGTCCACTAAAAACCGCTGGTCGTTGTACATTGTAAGGGACCAGAACGCGTTGACAGGCGGCGTGCCATCCGTCCCGAAGTGCATGACGTACTTGTGTGCACCAGTGAGCGCAGTGCCATTGGCATCAACATATGTGATCGGGTAAAGCGCGTCCTCAGGGAGGTTCACGCCAATCTCTCCCCACGCAATTCCAGCGCGAAGCGTGTAGTTCGTCCCGTAATTGCCGACTTCGTAGTTCATAGACCAGCCGTGAATGGTGACGGCGCCCGGCGTGTTCAGGCCAGCGGCTTTGACCTGCTCGAGTCCGTCTTTAGCACCCTGCGCGACCGCGTTCTGCATCGTGGTGTTTAAGCCGTTCCAGTCGAACAGTTTGCCGGCCACGAGGCCGATCCTGGCCATCTGGTCAACGACAGGCTTGTCCGCACTGCTCGGGGGATTGACCACCATGAGTGTTGCCATCCTATCGTAGAACGTGGCAGGAGTCATGTTCGCTACTTGGTCAACGGGGGCGTCATAGTATCTACGCTAGGCTTGACCGGCACGTTGGTCGGCGGGGTGTAATCCGTACCCCATTCGCTCAGCGGCATTAATGTATACTGGGCCTGGAGAGCTATGACCGCGGGAACGTCAGCAGGGCCGTTCTGCTGGGTGCGTCCGACGAGCCAGACCGTTTCGGTCGGCGCCTCGATCTTCGTGAGTCCAGCCGGGAGCATGCCGTTCCACCCGGGGCCAACGATAGCGAAGGTCCCCGCCTCGGTTCCGGTAATGCGCGTCCCTGGCGAGGCAAAGACGTTCATCCAGCCATCCATCATCTGCATCATGTAGTATCGTCCGGTTGTATTAGGCACGCTTAGTACCATTGGCCCTTTTGTCAGGTTGAGCCAAGCCTTCGCATAGACTGTGTCTNNGAAGACGTACGCCGCCGCGGCGATTTGCTGCGCCTCTGCCGGTGTCGGGGGTCCCGTAGTGGTGGGGATCGTGATCCCCCCGATCGTCCGGTTGGTGGAGGGCGTCTGGGTCGTACATCCGGCGCTGGAAATCACTATAATTGCGGTAACAATAATACAAAGCATCCAGTAAGGTTTCATCGAGATTAAAGGGTTGTGCACGTTCAAAAAGCTTCCTACTTTCACACTTACGCTGCGCTCGTTCTTTGATAGTGTAATTGTCGCTTCGGTAGACTGCGTCCTTGATTTGATGGCGATATCGTGCATGCAGCAAGGGCTAAATGATAAATGAAACAGTAACGTTTCGACGATGATCGGATGCGTTGCGTTTAATTTGTGCTTTGTCGCGGAGGTTAATCATAACGGCTAAATGCAGCGCTGACTTTGCACGTACTATGTTAACCGCTGAATATTACCCATATTATGAAGCTGCGATGCCAAAACACGAGCTTTTGGAGATCCATCGCAGCAAAACCTCGCTCCACCATGCAAAAGCAGGTTACACCTATCCGACGATCAGGCTACCTCATACCCGTTCGAAACTTGCTGGGTTACCCACCCGAATCTATCAGACTGTTTGTGAAGGA
>JAFNGF010000090.1 GCA_017885385.1 Planctomycetota bacterium | reverse complement strand
AGGCTGTCTCCGCGGTAAGGTAGCTCCAGAATCTGGAGATCATCAACCTCAGCATATCTGACTGTTTCTTCCTGGTCCATCATAGGTATCCGAACGGACTTCTCCAGCGTGATGTGGAAGGGAGCCTCACTTGTCATGCGCGGATTAAACTGATTCTCCCAAGTGCCTTTGAAGTAGATGGCATTGACCAACGCGAGCACGGGCGGGATATCAAAAATCCCGGGCTGAATCATATCCTTGATCCTGTATTCTGTCTTCTGCTCTACCCATCTGTTGATCGTCTCTCGAGCTGCTTCAAGCGCATGCACGTAGTCAACCGGAGTAATGGAGACGCCGTAGTGCTTCTTCACCAGAGAGAGATACTCGTTCAGGAACTTGTAGTCCTTTTGCGGCCATAACGAGTTCGCCACGCATAGCTTGACGCGGCCATCTTTTTGTATATGGTTCACCCATGTTTGCAGCCCGGCAAATGCCGGATGAAGCTTTTCTTGATCCAGCGAAAACCGAAGCGCCTTTGCCATTTGCTTTTCGGTATTGGCGCGTGCACCGGCGTAGGTCATGGCCAGAGCCGCCGATATGCTGTAGGGTGAGAAGAAAAGGTTCCCTTCGCCCGAGCGTAGCTTGTGATAAAGATCGAAAGCAAAGGCTGAATTGTCTTGAACGAGTGTCCTCACGTTCGGCTGAGCGACGCCGACCATTGCGGAAACGGCGGGTTCTTGTTTGCCCTTTGCGGCAACCTTGGCACCGTTGGCCACCAGCAGTTCAACAACATGGTAGTGCCCAGCGACGGCCGCGTAGTCCAACGGCGTACGGCTGGCCCGGTTCTTTGCATTGATATTGGCGCCTTTCCCAATCAGCAGTTCTACCACATCCTTATGGCCCTGAAGGGCCGCGGCATGCAATGGCGTCTCGCCCTTCTTGTCGTTTGCGTCGACGTCAGCGCCGTTGGCTAAGAGCAGTTCGACTACTTGCCTATGCCCTTGGCTTGCTGCGTACTCAAGTGGCGTTCTGCCGTCCTTGTCCTTCGCATGAACGTCAGCGCCGTTAGCGACAAGGAGTTCAACCAAATCATGGTAGCCTCCCGCAGCAGCGAGGTGCAGGGCCGTAGTGTCGGCCCAGCCTCCGTTTGCGTTGACGTCGGCGCCGCTTGAGATGAGCGTTTTGGCCTGCCTCAGGTTACCTGTTCTTGCTGCATTATGCAGTGGTGTTCTGGTTTTAACTGGCTCCTGCTTACACCCTACCGCAATAAGTATCAAAGTCAAAATCAAACAGGCTGATTTACTCGGTCTCATTTTTAGTTCCCTCCGATTAAGTTACTATCTGCCGGCTCAATGATGTCGGGACCAAAGAACAACAAGTGAAAGAAGATCAAAGCTGCGAGGTCTCGCCGCTACTGGAAATATTATGGCCGGAATTGTTGGAAAGAGCAAGAAAAAAGGCGGAAAAGAGAACAAGTGCACAAGGTGTTTAGCCCCCAGACCTGTGCTGGGGGCAGGATACTTATGGTCTTTACACACGCGTTCGCCTATGGTAAAGAAGAGCCAACAGGCAGTTGAGCGCGACAGGTTGGACAAAATGGCCAGGAAATTTACTCTTACATCAAGAACAGCGGCAGATGCGATAGACTTCGCGGCTGACCTCAACCAGGAGCAGTTGGCTGTAGCCACCGCACCGGGCGGCCCGATGCTCGTAGTAGCGGGAGCCGGAAGCGGCAAAACGCGAGCCTTAACGTACCGCCTAGCCTGGCTTGTCCACAATGGTGTAGACCCATCACGCATAATGCTGGTCACGTTTACCAACCGCGCCGCCCGCGAAATGCTCAGCCGGGTAGAGCTGCTTGTCAAACATAAGACCCGCGATATCTGGGGCGGCACATTCCACCACATAGCCAACCGGATTCTCCGCCAGCATGGAAAAGTGCTGGGCATTTCGCCGGACTTTACGATATTGGACCGAGAAGATGCAAGAGACCTGATAGCTTCCTGCGTTCAGGAAGCCGGCGTAGATATTCGCAAAAGACGATTTCCGCAAAAGGCGGTGCTCGCTGCCATCTCCAGCTTCGTGCAGAATACGGTCGAGCCGTTGGATGCGGTGCTCGCAAGGCGCTACCCGATGTTTATTCAAGAAGCCACCGAGATCGAAAAGGTGCTGGTTCTTTACGCGGCTAAGAAGCGAGAGCGGCAATTACTGGATTTTGACGATTTACTTAGTGCGTGGCTGCGGCTTCTCAGCGACCACGAAGACATCCGAAAATTACTCGCCAATCAGTTTCTGCACGTCCTGGTCGACGAGTATCAAGACACCAACGCTATTCAGGGAACGATAGTAGACCTTCTTGCCGCCAGGCATCGCAACCTTGCGGTGGTGGGCGACGATTCGCAATCCATATACAGCTTTCGGGGGGCGAGTTTTGAAAATATTATCACTTTCAAGCAGCGCTATCCGGATGCCAGAGAATACAAACTGGAAACCAACTATCGCTCAACGCCCCAAATACTGGCGCTTGCCAATGCCAGCATAGCGCAAAACAGCCGACGGCTGCCCAAAGACCTCCACGCAATAAGGCCCGCTGGGCTCAAGCCGGCGGTTGTTACCAGCCAGGACCACTTCGTGCAGGCATGCTTTATCGCCGAATACACGCTGCATCTTCTCGATGAGGGGCGGAACCTAAACGATATTGCGGTGCTGTATCGCAGCCACTGGCACAGTCTTGAGATTCAACTGGAGCTTCAGCGGCGAAATATCCCGTTTCATGTTCGCGGCGGCCTGCGATTCTTCGAGCAGGCCCACATGAAAGACGTGCTGTGCTTTATGCGCATATTGCAGAATCGACAGGACGAGCTTGCCTGGCTGCGAGTACTCAAAATGCTGCCCAGAATAGGCAGCGCTTTATCGCGCAAAATTTGGGTGCATATCAGCCAGTCAGATAACCCGCTAAAGTCGGCCCTGCAGTCAGATACGGCTAACCTTCTTCCGGCAAGTGCCAGGCCATTCTATTTGGAGCTTATGAATCTGGTCAAAAAGTCAGAGCAGCTAAAAGCCCCGGCTGAGATTATTGATACTATATTGCGTGACTTCTATGACAACTATCTTGTCTCTCATTATGATGGCGCCGACCTTCGCAGAGAGGACATCAGGGCTCTGGCTAACTTTGCTGCCCAGTATAGTACGCTGGAGGCATTCTTGGCAGACGTTGCTCTGGCGGGCGAATTTTCCGGCGAGACTGTCGTAACCGGACCGGCGGAGCAGGAATTTGTCACTCTCAGCACCGTGCACCAGGCAAAAGGATTGGAGTGGCCGATCGTTTTCATTCCCTGGCTTGCCGACGGCAGGTTTCCCACCGATATGGCCTTAAATACGAACGAGGAGCAAGAAGAGGAACGGCGAGTTTTTCACGTCGCGGTGACCAGGGCAAAGGACGAGGTGTATCTGGTTGTGCCGATGGTTTATCGCAGCCGGTCGCGGAGTCTGGTGATGATGAAGCCCAGCCGGTTCCTGACGGAAATCGGGCAGGATTTAACCGAGCAGATGGAGCTTGACGAGGGCCTGCCGCATTTGATAGGCGGACCAGCCCGCTATGAGTATGGCGGCCAAGAACCGGATGTCGAGGCTGGTCCCGGGGATTTTGTTGGACGCACGTGAGCCTGGAACGTATACTGTAATGTGTTTATAAATATTTAGCCCCACGTTTCACGTGGGGTTCCTGTTTTACGCGGTGTTCTGCCGGCCGTCGGCAGGCTCTTAAACTCTTTGGGGAATAGTGTAAAGGCAGCACCACTGACTCTGGATCAGTTAGTCGAGGTTCGAATCCTCGTTCCCCAGTATATGTTATTTGCCGATGTGCCGGGAAAGTAGACTTGATTTATGAAGATTAAATTCTCTCGTCATGCAAAAAGAAGAGCAAAATTATACAACATCTCGGAATCCATAATTTCAGAGGTTCTTGAAAACAAAGACTTATCTGGTCAGGGGATACATGAAGTTCTAGAGAATGTGGAGGGATTTAAGTATCCCCTAAAAATTGTAATTGCCGTTGAAAATGATATAATAACAATAGTAACAAGTTATCCTTTGAAGAAGGGAAGGAAAATATGAAAGTATATTATGACGATGAAGTAGATGCTTTATATTTAAAGTTGGGAGATGATACGCCGGATGGAGTTATAGAAATTTCTGAAGGTGTTAATATAGATACTACTTCGCAAGATAAGATTGTAAGTATAGAAATCCTAAATGCCTCTAAAAAGATGGATTTAAGAACAGTTCTATCTTACTCACTTGAATTTGACAAAGATTTAATAACTCAAAAATTTGGCTAACAAGACGCTCCGCCGAAGAGGAAACTTTATGAAGCAGGCAATGAATAAAATGGTACGGCGAGCGAACAAGGACATGCGTGCCGAATATGATTTTAGAGGTGGAGTCCGTGGTAAGCATTACAGAACCATGCAGGCTGGATATACGATCACTGCTCATAAGACGGGTGGAAAAACTATCGTTAAGGACGTGATGCCGAAAGCAGATGCAGTTGTTTTAGAGCCAGATGTTCAAGCGTATTTTCGAGACTCAGAATCTGTGAATAAGGCCTTACGCTGTTTAATTCCACTGCTGCCCAAAAAGCATAGAGCAAAGACGAAACATTACTGATAACGAGGTAAAACGATAAAGTTACCCCAACGCCTGTGGTCGGGGCTTTTGCCTGCAAAGAAAAACCTGGGTTACTTGCTATTTCGTTGGCGGGGTCCACACGCGGGACGCAAGAACCAGATAGCAAACAGATACCAAGCTTACTATCAGCAAGGCTTAGGCAAAGGAGTTGCATGGAGGGGTCTGATGACTTTTATCCCCCACGTCCTTATAGTGGTCTATATCGTTCTTTTAGGGTCTGTACCGAGTGCAGCCGAGAGAACAAACTGTAACAGACAAGCACTACTGTTTTCAAGTCTCGGTCGCAAAAAAATCAAGTGGATTTCAACGGCGGGGCAAACAGTGAACAAAGCGATTAAGGCGTTTCTGCTGTTACTTGTCGGGTTTCTGCTGGGGTTTTGTGATTTTGGGGTAGCCGCTTCGTCTTCTCCTTATCCGCCAAGCCCTGTTGTCGCTAAACTCACCTGGGATGCAGAGGTGATTAAGTGTGGACCGCAGGGGTCCGGCGATAACTGGCCTATCACCTGGGCGGATGACGACCTTCAAATTACAGCCTTCGGCGACGGCGATGGCTTTGACAAGCAAAACCCGGATTTGTCGCTGGGTTTTGCCAAGATATTCGGAGACCCTCCACACTTTCGCGGCGAAGATTTTGCCAGCGACGCCGATACGCCCGAAGGAGGGGGACCTAAAGGCATCAAGGCAAGCGGCCTATTGAGGGTAGATGGCGTTCTCTATATGTTCGTAAGAAACTATAAGCTGCTGGGTTCCGACGATTTCACCAACTCAAGATTGGCCTGGTCGAGCGATCTGGGCACGCACTGGCATTGGGCTGACTGGCATTTTTCCTACACCTTTGGCTGTCCGGAGTTCATCCAGTTCGGCAAAAATTACGACGGCGCAAGAGACAATTATGTCTATGTCGTCTCCCAGGCAGACGATAGCGCCTACGGCTATTCACCCGATATTGTGCTGGCCAGGGTTCCGAAGGACGAAGCTGCCGACAGGAGCCGTTACGAATTTTTCGCCGGCCTTGACGGGCATGACAAACCGACCTGGTCGCCTCATATAGAATTACGCAGGCCCATCTTCACCGACCCTAACGGCGTCCAGCGCATAGCTATAACTTATAACGCACCGCTGGGCAGGTACATCTTGACAACCTCTCACCGGCCAAAAGGCCGGATGGCTGCACACACGGCAGCTCTGGGAGTCTTCGACGCACGTGAGCCGTGGGGGCCGTGGACAACGGTTTATTACAACGACCATTGGTCGGTAAGTGACGGCAAAGACTGCCGAACGTATCATCATAAATTCCCGACCAAATGGATGAGCAATGATGGCAAAACTATGTACCTGCTTTACTCCGGCCTTGACGGCAATTTATACACCTTTTGCGTGAAAAAGGCCACCTTGGAAATTAGGCAAACCGCCCAGGCAGGTTCGGGTCTGGCCGGTAAATATGCCCGTGATAAAGGGATCGAAAACGACCCCGATGTAATCTTCGCAGAGAACTTTGAGGAAGGTTCTTTGGACGCCGTAAAGTCGCGCTGGGAAAACGTAACGAATATTGAAATTATGTCGCTATCCGAGGATGTGCCAAAAGCAAGTGCAGGCAAACGCTCGCTCTTGATGTCGCATATCGGCGGAAAAGATACGGGCGGACATTTGTACAGGCGTCTTTTGCCTGGCTACGAACAGCTTTACTTTCGGTTTTACGTGAAATTTGATCCCAATTGCTTTCCGATCCATCACTTTGTCCACGTGGGCGGCTACAACCCTTCGACGCCCTGGCCCCAGGGTGGAGCAGGAATCCGCCCAGCCGGCAACGAACGGTTTACGACAGGCGTTGAGCCATACGGCGAAAAATGGCGATGGGATTTTTACTCGTACTGGATGGGGATGAGATCGTCACCTGATAGGCAGTCCTGGGGCCATGATTTCATCAACGACGAGAATCTTCGGGCGGAAAAAGGCAAATGGATTTGCGTGGAACTAATGATGAAGATGAATAACCCGGTCACGGAAAGTAATGGCGAACAGGCGATATGGATTGACGGAAAACTATGGACCAAAAATGGGCAGGTAATCAGTCACCTGGGCAAAGGTTTCCCTAAGGGCAAGTGGATCTGGGACAGCTTCAATCCCGACCCCAACGGCCTGCCATTTGAAGGCTTTCAATGGTGCAACACAGAGAAGTTAAATCTGAATTTTTTGTGGCTTCTTCTATACATCACCAAGGCGCCGCCCGGACAGGTTAGCAAGGTTTGGTTCGATGATATCGTTGTGGCGAAAAAGTATATTGGCCCAATAAATCCCTCAGATAATTGACCGATGAAAACAAATATCAAAAAGTCGCTGTTATTTGTCGGGCTGAATTTCTTTATCAGCTATGCCTTTATCTTTTC
>JAFNGF010000089.1 GCA_017885385.1 Planctomycetota bacterium | reverse complement strand
ACGGTGGCTCATCTGGAGCTGGCGAAAATCTTTATCTGCAACGGGATTCCTGTGCTGATTGAAAAGCCCTTGGCCGCCAATGTCAGCCAGGGCAAAAAAATCGTATCGCTTGCCAAACGCTATGATACGGTCGTGGCGGTGGGTCACTCCGAACGCTGCAACCCCGTAGTGCGGGCGATGAAACGCCTGAATATCGAGCCTAAGTTTATTGAGGCCAACCGCATCAGTCCTTATCCATTCCGCTCCACCGACGTTGGGGTGGTGCTGGATGTTATGATTCACGATATCGATATTGTTCTGTCGCTGGCCGGCAGCAAAATCAAGAAGATAGATGCCTACGGCCTCAGCGTCATCGAAGAGCACGAGGATATCTGCAACGCGCGGATTGTCTTTGCCAACGGCTGCGTGGCCAATATCACCGCCTCGAGGCTGGCTCTGAAAACCGAAAGGAAAATTCGCGTATTCAGTCGTCAGGGCTATTTGAGCGTGGACTTTCTCAAAAAAAGCGGCACTATCATCAAGGCAGACCCGAATATCGACGTCGTCCAGTGGATAAAGCAGCGTAAGGCCTCGGGCAGTTTTGACTGGGCCACAGTCAATTGGCCGGATCTGCTGCACATCGAGGAGTTGGTCATCGATGACAAAGAGCCGGTCCGCCTGCAGCAGGAGGCTTTTTTGCGCTGCTGTGTGGACAAGAGTCTAAGGCCGGAAGTAAGCGCCGAGGAGGGCCTGGCTGCGCTGCAGTGCGCCGAAAAAATCCTGGTTTCAGTCAAAAAGCACAAGTGGCAGTGAACCCCGCAGTAAACTGCGGGGCTAAATATTTTTGTCTGTCATCAGTCGTCCGTCGTCGCCGTTCCGGCGACGGCTAAACCGTCCCTCGTCCGGCATCCCTCGTTCCCTCGCCTCACGCTTCGCGTTTCAACTTGCTGACCAGTTGGTGGGCAAGGCGGGTAGGTTCGGGCACGCGATATTTTGCCGTCCAGGCAAGAATGATTTCGATCGCGTCTTTTAACATGCACTTATTGCCCACGGAGACAAAGACCGGCTTGACGCCGCTGCGTGTCCGAACAGCCGCGCCAATAACTTCCTGGTTGTCCTTCAGCGGACAATACGCACCTTTTTCCCGCGCCGGCTCTTCGAAGCTGCCGGTCAACCTGCTTTTTGCGCAGCCGATGGTTGGTTTGTCGAAAAATAGCCCCAGATGCGCCGCTATGCCGAATCGGCGTGGATGGGCGATGCCCTGGCCGTCGATGATAAAGGCGTCCGGCTCTTTTTGGAGCTTTTCCACAGCCGCGATGCAAACGGGCGATTCGCGGAATGAAAGCAGACCAGGAATATAGGGAAAAGTAATCTTTTGCCAGGCCGTTGCTGTTTCGATAAGCTGAAATTCAGCCTGTCCTGAAGGCTCCCGAAGGCCCCGCACCGCGCTGAGAACTCTCAGAACCACGACCGCAGCGATAATGCTCTGGTTGTCTATGCTCAGGGCGCAATCCAGGCCGGCTATGGTCGTGGGCCGATTTCTTAGCGGAATCTGTTGCACCTTTTGGGCCAATTCCCTCTGCAGAGCTATTGCCTGCGAGTAAGACAGATTCCAGTCGTGCAGCTTTTTTGTTTGCACTGTAATTCTTAGACTAAGTGACTCAGTTTTTCTTCGAGGTCACTAACCGGTGTGAAATACCACGTCTTCCCTATCTTTTGACTGTCGAAAAGACCCCGTTTTTGCAGATCAAGAAGATCAGCCCTGCTTGTTTGATAAACAACATTATGGCTTATCTGGTGTGATTTAATCGTATACCTGTACTGGTGATGACGCAGCGCATGGGCGATCAGCGCACGCTGCCGATGGTTAAGTACGGCGATGCCCCGCAGTTGTCTTTCGATTGTTTGGAGCCTCTCAGTTTTCCGTTTGATGTACTCGTGGAGCTCGTGTATTGCTCGCTGTATTACATCAAGCTGATGAAGAATAAAGTAAGTCAAGTCATTTTCATCTGTCTCTGTGTATAGGAAAGCGCGCGCATATTTCGCAGGGCCCTTTCGAATAATTTGTGAGATTGAGATAAACTCGAAGAGCCAAAAACCATGGTGAAGCATCGACCAGTAGAATAAAGCTCTTGCTGCTCTGCCATTTCCGTCCACAAAGGGATGATCGTAGGCCAGCCAAAAGTGTAAGATGATCGAGCGAATGACCGGATGTATGAAACCGCCGGGGCCTTCGCAATTGGCAAACGCACACATGGCTGTCATTCTATGTTGGAGCTCTTGAGCAAGCGGTGGGTCGTGAAAAACCTCATTATACATGTCACCTACGACTATGCGTTCGTCGGCCTTGCGGAACCGACCTGTGGCGGACGCAGCATCGAGTGTTTTATCAGTAATTATCCGGTGAATCTCGAATATGAGCTCTTTAGATAAACGTTCGTTCTTGAGTTTCCCTATCCGCTGCATAGTCTTGAAGTTGTTGAGAATCATTTGCTCGCTTCGGTCGCGTGGAGGTCGCCCGGTCTTAATCATCTCTTTTGCGATTTCGCGAGTTGTCGCTGCTCCTTCGAGCTGACTTGAGGTGATTGCCTCCTCGATGAGTGAGCTAACGTAGTATTGGTCCTTTGTGTCCGGATTGGTGATCTGCTCCGGCATCTGGATGAATCCGCCGGCACCTTGATCGATTTTGTGCAGGCTTTCAGGAATTGGGTCTACCTCAAGATACTTAAACGACTTGCCCTTTTTGTCGAGCAGCGGTAGGTGCTTGAACAAGGCGCGCCGGCGTATCTTCAAGGCGAACCACCACTCTTCGGGCGAGAGCCCGTTAGGAGGTGTGTAATAGCTCAACTTGTCCCAGTGAAGATACCTACGACCAACTGAAGGCCCAAGGTCCGCGGCCAAGACTCTGTTAAAGATATCCGGCTTATCTCTGATACGCTCCCAGATTGTGCTTATATCCGGAGGTGATTCTGGCATTTTCATTTGCTATCACCTTCTAAGACAAGGACTTAAGGATGTACTAATTATGTACTAACTTATCAACATTTAGTATATGCGCTACGTTACAAGTGGTGTCAAATACTAAATTCAAGTATTTTAGTACGAAATTAGTATATGTTCAGTCAGCACCCTTGTTCCGATAATGTGCCCTGCAATAATCAGCAAGCCGGATTGCGAGCGCGCATCACGCATTACGCCCCAGCCATTGCCATCGAGTCTTTTGCGCCCTTAGTGGGTACAAAAATGCTTCTCCTTATCATTAGCCTCTGTTAGAATTACTAGTTTGGGTCAATATGAATTTTTGCAGGATATTCCACAGAGTAATGCCGGTATGGCAAAGGCAGTAGAAAAAGTGATCAGAATAACAGGGGCGGCTGAGCACAATCTCAAAAATATCAGCCTGACCATTCCGCGTGATAAACTGGTGGTCATCACCGGCATCAGCGGGTCGGGCAAAAGCTCACTCGCCTTCGATACCATTTACGCAGAAGGTAGAAGAAAATATGTCGAATCGCTAAGCACCTACGCCCGGCAATTTCTCGAACAAATGCAAAAGCCTGCGGTGGCGGATATTTCCGGTCTGCCGCCCACCATCGCGATTGAGCAGCGAAGTGCCAGCAGCAACCCTCGCTCGACCGTCGCTACCACCACCGAAATTTACGATTATTTCAGGCTTCTTTTTGCTCGTGTGGGCCAGCCGCACTGCTGGGTNNATACTCGCTCGACCAGCGGGGACTAAAATCCAGGTTTGTGCCCCGCTTGTGCGCGGCAAAAAGGGCGAGCACAGAGATATTTTGGCCGGCATACAACGTGAAGGTTTTGTCCGCGTGCGGGTCGATGGCGCAATTTATGACGTGAAAAATGTCCCGCTTCTGGATAAGAACAAAAAGCATGACATCGCTGCGGTCGTCGATAGATTAGTAATTAATGACGCGGTGCGGGTTCGGCTGGCTGACTCGGTGGAGACGGCTCTGAAATTGGCGGACGGCGTAATCTTGGTCCTCTTGCAGGAAGCGGCGTCCTCGGAAGGAAGAACACAGAACACAGAATACAGAANNTGCAAAAGCTGCGACGGCCTGGGCAGGATTCTCGAGTTTGACCCGGACCTTATCGTTCCGGATAAATCTATCTCGCTGGAACACGGGGCTATCGAGGCCTGGCGAAAAGGCGGAAAGAGGATGAACATCTTCTATAACCGCCTGATCAGCCGGTTCTGCCGGAATATGGGCATCAGCAAATCGGCCCCCTTTGNNCGAGATTCCCCAGGAGCACAGAAGGATTCTTATGTACGGCACCAGCCCCGCTGACGAGCAAGAATATGGTATGTACTTTGAAGGGGTCATTCCGAATCTCGCCCGGCGGTGGGAAAACACTGCCAGCGAGTACGTCAAGACCAGGCTGACGGGCTATCTTTCAGAGCAGCCCTGCCGCAGTTGTAATGGTGCGAGGCTTCGGCCCGAAGCGGTGGCAGTAACCATCGGGGGCAAGAATATTCACCAGCTCACCACGCTCTCTGTGGAAAAGGCGCAGGTGTTTTTCAACAAACTCAGGCTCGAGCAGCAAAAGGCCATCATCGCCGAGCAGGTATTGAAGGAGATAAAGGCCCGGCTGAAATTTATGGTTGATGTTGGTCTTGAATATCTGACGCTGGACCGCAGAAGCAGCACGCTTGCCGGCGGCGAGGCCCAGCGAATTCGCCTGGCCACGCAGGTTGGAAGCGGCCTGGTCGGGGTCTGCTACGTGCTGGATGAGCCTACCATCGGGCTGCATAAGCGCGACAATAACCGGCTGTTGGGGATATTGAAACGCCTGACCCGGCTCGGAAATACCGTCCTGGTCGTCGAGCACGATGAGGACATCATAAGAACCGCGGATCATATTATCGACATCGGCCCGGCAGCCGGTGCGCATGGCGGCCAAGTTGTCGTCCAGGGCGGCTTGAAGCAGATAATGGCCTGCGCCGAGTCGCTGACCGGTCAATATCTTTCAGGGGCTCGCCGTATTCCGCTGCCGGTAAAAAGACGCCCGTGCAATCTGCGAAAGTGCATCGAGGTAAGAGGCGCTGCCGAGAATAATCTGCAAAGTATCGACGTTAGGTTCCCGCTGGGCGTGTTTATTTGTGTCACGGGAGTATCCGGCTCGGGCAAAAGCACTCTGGTCAGCCAAGTTCTGCTGCGGGCGCTGCGGCGTCGGCTTTATAGCTCCCGTGAAAAGCCGGGCAAACACGACGCCATCCTGGGCACATCGCAGATCGACAAGGTGATAGAGATAGATCAGTCGCCGATCGGCAAAACGCCTAGAAGCAACCCGGCGACATATACGGGCGTTTTTGACGAGGTAAGAAGGCTGTTTAGTATGACGCGAGAGGCAAAGATTCGCGGCTATAAGCCCGGCAGGTTCAGCTTCAACGTCAAAGGCGGACGCTGCGAGGCCTGCCGAGGACAGGGCACAATGAAGATTGAGATGCACTTTCTGCCCGATGTCTATGTCACTTGTCAGAGCTGCCGGGGCAGAAGGTACAATCCGGAGACTCTCCAGGTCACTTACAAAGGTAAAAACATCGCCGATGTGCTTGATATGCCGATCGAGCAGGCCGTCGATTTCTTTGCGAATTTTCCGACTATCGTTAGGCTTCTGAAGACACTCAACGATGTCGGCCTGGGCTACGTGCAGCTGGGCCAGTCCTCGACCACGCTTTCCGGGGGCGAGGCCCAGCGTGTAAAATTGTCCGCCGAGCTGGGAAAGGCTGCTACCGGACATACCTTTTACGTGCTCGATGAGCCTACTACCGGGCTGCACTTTGCCGATATAGATAACCTATTAAGGGTCCTGTCGCGGCTGTGCGATATGGGAAATACGGTGGTGGTCATCGAGCACAATCTTGATGTTATTAAGATGGCTGACTATATAATAGACCTGGGCCCGGAAGGTGGGGCCGCCGGCGGCAGAGTGGTGGCTAAAGGTTCGCCCGAAGAAATCATCAGGAACAAAAAAAGCTATACAGCGAGGTTCCTGGCCACAAAACTAAAAGTAGAGGGTGCCCGCGTAGAGGCGCCCCAAGCAGTAAAGGTAGGGTAGAGGCGTATTTAGCCCCGCAATCGCTCGACCCGTAAACCCCGCCATAGTGATGGCGGGGTTAACCGTTAGCCCTGCCAGCACTCTGGCAGGGCTAATTGTGGGGTTTGGCCGCCCGAGGGGAATGTGACGATGTGGGAATTCAGCCTAAGTAGTATTGCGGATTTGAAGGAGTTGGCCGAGCGGCTGGGCGTCCGGATTAATGCCATCGCGGACGTTTCGATTCTGGCTCAGCCCGTCCAGGCGGGCGGTTTGGTCATACCCAATTCGCTGGCCGTTCATCCGATGGAAGGGTGCGACGGCGATTCCCAGGGCCGACCGAGTGAGCTTACGCTCAGGCGATACGAGAGATTCGCCGCCGGTGGGGCGGGCCTTATCTGGGGCGAGGCGACAGCGGTCGTCCCCGAAGGGAGGGCCAATCCACGCCAATTGTGGCTTAACCAGAACAACAAAGATAGTTTTGCGGCGATGGTTAAGAAAGTGCGGGACGCCGCCCGGCAATGCGCCTGCGGCGGAGGCCGAAAGCATAAGCCGGTAATCGTGCTGCAACTGACTCATTCGGGCAGGTACAGCCGACCCGACGCTGCCCAGCCGATGATTGCTCAGCGTGACCCTTATCGGGACGCGATGGTCCCGCAAAAGACGCCCGAGCTGGGCGCCAAAAGTAAAATACCGCCCGACTGGCCTATCGTGACTGATGAGTATCTTGACCGGCTTCAGGATGCCTATGTCCGGGCGGCCAGAATCGCGTTTGAAGTCGGCTTTGATGCAGTGGACGTAAAGTCCTGTCACGGATACCTCATAAATGAGCTTCTTGCCTGTCGTTTAGCCGTCGCCGACCCGGCGACGGACCCCGCAATAAATTGCGGGGCTAAATACCGCGGCGCATTTGAGAACCGCACCAGATTTTTGCTGGCAGTTATAGATAAGATTCACGGTGAGCTGGGCAAAGATAAACCTATCGTGACGCGCCTGGGTATTTATGACGGCATACCTTATCCATACGGCTGGGGCGTCGACAAAGATGATTATACAAAGCCGGACCTGACCGAGCCCAAGAAACTGATTGAGCTTTTGAGGCAGCGAGGCGTTAAGCTCATAAATATCACCGCGGCGAATCCCTATTACAATCCGCACATAGGCAGGCCCTTCAATGAGCCGATAGTTGGCGGCTATCAGGAGCCGGAACATCCGCTGGTCGGCGTCGCCAGACTTATCAATCTGGCAGGCGAGATTCAAAAGGAGTTTCCCGACATCGCAATTGTCGGCACGGGTTATAGCTGGCTGCGGACACTTTTTGCCAATGTGGCGGCGGCAAATAAGGCGAGCGGCCTTGTGACTCTGGCCGGCGCAGGGCGAATGGCGTTTGCATATCCGGATTTTGCCAAAGATATCTTAGCGCACGGCAAAATGTTCCCAGAGAAAGCCTGCGTCGGCTGCAGCGCCTGTACGCAGATAATGCGCGACGGCGGAACGACCGGCTGCGTGGTCCGAGACAACCAAGCATACGGGCCGATATTCAGGCTTGGCAGAATGAGTGACCGAGATAATCTGGCAAGGCTTGCGCAAGCCTGTCGCAAGTGTCAGGAATCTACCTGCCAGTTAGCGTGCCCGGCGGGGGTTGATATACCGAGGTTTGTCAGCCTGTTCCTGGATGGCGACGACCGAGCCGCTTATGAAGTTCTAAGGCAGGCAAATGTATTTCCTGAAGTTTGTGCCTGGCTGTGCCCGGTGGAGCAGCAGTGTCAGGGAAACTGCCTGCAGCGATTCATCGGTGACGGTCCTTTGCCTATCGCCGACATCCAGAGGTATCTGGCAGAGAAGGCCAACAAGAATGGCTGGTCGAAACTCCAGGTGCCAACAAAAGGCAGCAGTAAAAACGTTGCGGTAATTGGCGCGGGACCCGCGGGTCTATCCTGTGCGGCCAAGCTGCTGGAAGCGGGACATACAGTGACAATCTTCGATAAGAATACCGAACTGGGCGGCCTGATCGAATCTGCGATCCCGCCGGGCCGATACTGTGATTCGCTCAAACGGGAGATTGCAGCGATATTTGCGGATGTCCCCGAGGAACGGTTGACAAAGCGTCTCGGCAGAGAGCTGGACGCCGAATTCGATCTGGATGCGATTCTGTCGGAAGGTTTCGACGCCGTCTTTATCGGTCTGGGCCTGGCAGAATCCGAAAGTATCAATAGTAGAGAACTTGCTGGATTATTTAGCGCGATGGAGTTTCTCGCCGCGGCGAAGGAGCGGGGCAGGTTGGACCTCGCCGGCAGATCGGTGGCGGTGATAGGCGGCGGTAATACCGCTATGGATGTCGCGACAACTGCTCGGCAGCTGGGCGCCG
>JAFNGF010000088.1 GCA_017885385.1 Planctomycetota bacterium | reverse complement strand
GCCCTGGCCCGGTGCGCAAGCCGTGTATGTGTCTAACAGAACGCAGAAATCGCTGCCGGTAATAATAGCCAGAGCCGCGATCGTAAGGGAGCAGCCTGCTGACCTTCCGCAGGGAGTGCTCGATGAAAACCTGAATGTTGTATGCGGCAGCAGCAGCCTCAAAATCCTGCAAATCAAACCTGCCGGTAGTCGGCTTATGAGCTTTAAGGATTTCGTTAACGGCCAACAAACTCAGCCCGGCGACGTGTTCGCCGAGATAGATAACTGAAATGCCCGCGCAATCACCCAAAGCTGCCCGCCTCGTTGCAGCAGAAATACTCAACCGGTTCGATCCGAAGCGAAATTACGCCGGGCCAATCTTGGCCGAATTGCTGCCGCAAACGCAAGAAAGACAGCGCACTACCGACTTCGTATTCGGAACCATAAAAAACCGCTCTGCCATCGATAGGGTAATAACGACGTTTTCGGGTCGGCCTGTAGAAAGAATACCAATCACACTGCTTAACATCATCCGTTTGGCCGGCTATGAGCTTGTCTACTGCCCGGAAACGCCCGAATACTCCGTCGTCAATGAAGCGGTTGAAAATGCCAAAGCCGTGAGCGGCAAAAAACAGACGGCATTTGTAAACGCAGTGCTGCGACAAATTACCAGGCACATAAGCAATCGCAGTGCTCAACTTTCGCAAGCTGATTTGGCAAGTACACTTCCGCAAACAGCCGTAAGTTACTGTGAATTTGACAGCAAGTTTTTGCCGGACCCGGATGCTTCGCCGGCTGATTATCTTGCCGCTGCTTTTTCGCTGCCTAAGTGGCTAATAACCGACTGGCTCAGCGAATACGGCTTAGAAGAAACGCGACAAATCTGCTTTGCCAGCAACCGTAGGCCCAGCATCTACGTAAGGCCCAACACATTAAAAATCGCCGCCCAGGAGTTAGCCAAGCATTTTCGCCGGGCCGGTATCGACCATGAAATAGTCCCAGAAGTGGAAATGATAAGAATCAAAAGTCCGCAAGATGTAACGCAGGTGCCCGGTTTTGCGCAGGGCCTATTCACCGTCCAGGATATAACAGCTTCGCGGGCGGGTAGGGTGGTCTGGGCACACCTTGGATGTGATGGTGGGCAGAGCCCACCCTACATACTCGACCTGTGCGCCGCACCAGGCACAAAAACAACGCAGTTAGCAGAGCTGCCCGGCGACTCGGCAAAAATCATTGCGACCGACATCGACAGCCGACGCCTGGAGAAGGTCAAGGAAAATATTGCCCGGCTCGGCATCCGCAGCGTGGAAATCATTCCTTACGAAGGGCTTTTCGCAAATCACACATCTCGCCTCACCGAGCCGGGAGGCGCGACCGTGAGGGAGCGGCCAAGGCGTCAATTCGACGCCATCCTGCTGGATGTGCCGTGCTCAAATACCGGCGTGTTGGCAAGAAGACCCGAGGCCCGCTACAGAATAAAGCCAAAAGCAATAATGCAATTGGCCAAAACACAAGCCGAGCTATTGCAAAAGGCGGCAGCACTGGTAAAGCCCGGCGGAAAAATCTGCTACAGCACCTGCAGTATCCAGCGGGCAGAAAACAATGAGCTGGTAAGACAATTCCTTGCAAAAAATGCCGACTTCGATCTGCGGAGCGAAGAACTGCGGCTGCCATCAGCCGAGCAATTCGACCACGATGGCGGCTACGTGGGTATCATCGGAAAGGTAGGGTGTGCTGGGCACACCTTGGAGGTGATGGTGGGCAGAGCCCACCCTACATACTAATCCCATTTTGGGCCTTCAGCGTCGATTTCGGCGTGAAGTTTGGCGAGAATTTTCTTCATCGCCTCCAAACGCTGAGGCTGACTTTCGGCGAGGTTGCGCTGCTCAGCGATGTCCTCAGCCAGGTTGTATAACTCAAACTGGGTCATATCGTTGTCAGCCAGAATTTTCCAGTCGGCCTGGTGCATCGCTACCGTGAAAGGCTTGCTAAGGGTTTTATCGTACCGCCAGTACAGCGGCATTTTACGGTCGAGCTTTTTGCCCGTAAACAGCGGCAAAATACTCGTGCCGTCAATCGGCCGGTCCGCGGGCACAGGCAATTCCGCCATCGCACATAGGGTGGGCAGAATATCGGTGCCGTTGACCGGCTCGCCGCTGACGGAGCCCGGCTTAACCTTGCCGGGCCAGCGGATAATGCCCGGCACGCGGATGCCGCCTTCATAAACATGCAGCTTCATGCCACGCAGCGGCCCCGGCGAACCAAACGAACGCTGCGAACCGCGATAACGGTTCAACGTCTCGGGTCCGTTGTCGCTGGTGAACATCACAAAGGTTTTATCCCGCAGGTTCATATCATCCAGCGTTTTCATTAGTCGGCCAAACTCATAGTCCATCTGGCTAACGCTGCCGTAATAGACAGCTTCTTTTTTGCCCTGGTACATCTCCGCGAACTGCGGCGCCGCAGCAATTGGCTCGTGCGGGGCGTGGAACCAGACAAACAGGCAGAATGGCCTCGAATTGTCCCACTTGGTTTTTAGCCAGTCTATCGCCTCCTGGACTATCAATGTTGAGGAATACCCTTGTAACTGCCCCGCCGGGCTGCCGTTGCGGACGAAGTTGTTCGGGTTCTGGTGTGATGGGCCGGCGTTATTTTGAGTGGAAAACCAATACTCGAAGCCGTGGTCGTCAGGCTGCGGCTGCTCCGGCGAGTTAAATCTGCCGTTGCAGTGCCATTTGCCCACGTGGCAGGTCGCGTAACCGGCTTTTTTCAAAATTGCTGCGATAGTAAGCTCCTGCTTTTTCAGATGCACATCACTGCCGGCAGGAATCCAGTCGTAGACGCCGCAGCGATAGGGCGTCCGGCCCGTGAGAATGCCCACCCGCGCCGGCGAGCACACCGGCGCTGCGGCGTAGCAATCGGTGAGCTTCATTCCTTGCTCAGCCAGCTTATCCAGGTTGGGCGTTTTTATGTGCGGGTGGCCGTAGCAGCTTAAATCGCCGTAGCCCAGGTCGTCGCAGAGCACAACAACCACATTGGGCCTATCTTCGGATGCTTTGCCCGCGATCCGTCCGTAAGTGTTTGGGCCTCCAGGAGCGGCAAGCGATGCAGCCGTCCAGCCCATAATCTTAAGAAATTCGCGTCGATTCATCGTCTTCTATGCTCCTATTGAGCTGCCGCCAAGGTGCCTTACGATGGCAATTGTAGAGCGAAAGTTTGAAAAGTAAATCCACAGCTTTTCCACAAGGTGCATTTGCGATGTGAACAGATTGTTAGAAACAAAANNTTTTTTTCGCGCAAAGTCAACAGTGACAACGGGCTTTATAAAGTGGAAAAGAATTTGTGCAAATCGGTCTTGATTCACGGTGTCGCGCCCGATAAGTTCTGTGTTATTAGGGTTGGCCACACCAGTTGCCCGGCGTCCGGCAGGGTTTTTACCAGCGGAGCGGGCAATTGCCGTGCGGGTCCTTGATGTATAGTTGCAACGTTTCGCAGGAACCCGAGGGGCAGGCCCGTACCAATTGAGCCCGCAGCCCCGCGATAGTTTGAAATTGCCCGGCCGCGCCGGGTAAGCCAGCGGAGCAGGGCGTTTTCCACAAGGACAGTTGGTGCAGGCACAGTCAGCTCGTCTTGGCGATTCGCCAAGCCGCAGTCAGACAGGAGAGTATGGATGCAGGGCGTGTTCACGGATGAACGTTTCAGGCCTACGGGCTCAGATCCGCCTTTGGCGGACCGCTTAGCGGGGGCCCGCTGCCAGGCGATAGCGACACAGTCTCCGGGTTCCTGCGAAGCACAGGCTGACAGCCGCAGTGCAGCGGGGGCGCAAATAAACGCTATTTGTCAGGCTCTTGCCGAACGACTGGGGCAGCAGCGGTATCAAATATGGTTTAAGAATTCAACCAAATTCACTCTTGGGCAGGCCCGGCCAGGCGAATCCACCGGCTGCCTGAAGGTCGGCGTGCCGAATCTGTTCATCGCCGGTTGGATCGAAAGTCATTTCTTGGATGACATCAGCCAGGCAGTTCTGGCGGCCACCGGCGCCAGCCTCAAGATTATCTTTGCCGTCGCCGCGGAGCTTTCGGCAATTGCACCTCGCCGGTCGGACTGGCCGCTGCCTGAAGGTCGCGGCTCATCCATCGTCCATCATTCATCGTCCGTCGTCCGTCGTCCGTCGTCCTCTACCGGGGGCCTGAAGCTGACGCTTGATACGTTCGTTGTCGGCCCATCGAACGAGCTGGCCTGCAACGCCGCCAAGCAGGTTGCATCCGAACAGCAAAGCCGCCTTCCCGCCGGGCAGCCGCCTACCTTCAATCCGCTGTTTATCCACGGAGGATACGGGCTGGGCAAAACACACCTGCTGCAGGGCATCTGCAACGAGGTGGCCAAAAATCGACCACAAACTAACCGCCTATATCTGTCGGCAGAGGACTTTGCCAATCAATTTGTGCTGGCCCTGAAAACAAAAAAGCTGGAGACCTTCAGGCACAAAATGCGGCAAACCGATTTATTAGCTATTGACGACATCCACTTCCTGGCGAACAAGCCCGCCACCCAGGAGGAATTCCTGCATACCTTCAACACCATCAATTTGGCAGGCAAACAGATTGTTCTGGCTTCGGATTCGCACCCCAAAATGATCAGTCAATTGTCGGAAAAGCTGGTCAATCGTTTCATCTCTGGAATGGTCGTCAAGATTGACCCGCCGGACTTTCAGACCCGCTGCCAGATCTGTCGGCAATATGCCGCCCGTTTAGCGGGTGGAAATTCTAAATTGCCCGGCTACGCCGGGCCGGTGCCCGAAAGCGTAATAAGGTACATTGCCGAGAATCTGCGAGGCAGTGTGCGGGAGTTGGAAGGGGCACTGGTGAAGGTAGTCGCATATTCGGCATTACAGAACGAGAAAATCACATTGGCGATGACGCAGGCGGTGTTGGCCGAACACCTCGAAAGATGCGACCCAATCGTGCGCATAGCGGACATTGAATCGGCGGTTGCTGCGTACTTTGGCACAACGGTGACAAGCTTACACTCCTGCAAGAAAGATAGGACTGTCTCGCTGGCCCGGCATTTTAGCATGTACCTAGCCAGAAAGCATACCAAGATGAGCTCCTGTGAAATCGGGCGGTTTATGGGCAACAAAAATCACGCCACCGTGCTGCTTGCCTGCCAAAGAATCGAGGAGCTGCTCAAACAAAATGCAGATGTTCACTGGCGCTCGCCCGCCGGCAACAGGCTCGCCAAAGCCAAAGTGGTGCTTACTGCCCTCGAAGAAAGTATCTCAGCCTGATCAGGGCAACAGGATACCACGTCGCTCGTCCCCCGCGCTCGTCTCCCGTCGCTCGGGTCACGGGCGACGGGCGACGGAATAATGAGCCTCGCCCCGCCGGTTAGCCCCCGGACCCTTCGACAGGCTCAGGGCAGGCTCTGTGCCGGGGGCAAGCCCTGCCCACATCCTTCGACAGAGTTTACCCTGAGTGAAGTCGAATGGGCTCAGGACAGGGGTGGCAGGGCTAAACAGCGAACTGGTGTGGTGTGGGGAAAATTTTTTGCCAGCGCCCGATAAAAAAAGCCACCACTTCAACCAAAGTTATCCCATCCACTTCATAGCGTCCGCCTGACCACTTTCACGCTGCATTGAACCGGCGGTTATGGTATAATAACTTCTACAGTCTGAGTGAGGGTGTGATATGAAAGTGATACGATTTATGTGGAGGTGGTGGCGCAGATTTTGGCAGAGCGGTGGGGGGTCATCTTCCGCCATAGATTCCCACAAGTGGGAAAGCAAAATCGAGATTCTCAGGCGTTTGTCAGGTAATTGACGGGCAAGTAAATTGTCACTGTGGTGCCTTTGCCAGGCTCACTTTCAATCGAAAGTGAGCCTTTATTCAATTGCACGGTGCGGGCAGTGTAGGCAAGGCCCATCCCGCGTTTGCGACCCGCCGGCTTAGCTGAAAAGAACGGGTGAGTGGCTTTTCGGAGGGTTTCTGCATCCATTCCACAACCGAGGTCCTTAACTTGAAGCCTCACACGGCTGCCGGCGGCATCGGCAGTGATTTTTATTGGCCCTACCCCTGCTTGCGCAGGGGCAAGTTTGTCCCCGCGAAAGCGGGGATCGCGGTAGGATTCCAGAGAATTACTAACGACGTTTGCCAGGGCCGACACGACCTGCGCAGAATCTACAAACACGCTTTTAACATCTTCGGCAGCTTGAATCTGGACGTTGATGTGCTCTGCGCCGGTCTTTTGCCTGGTCAATTGTACGGCCTCGTCTATCATTTGTTTAACGTCGGTCCGGCTTGGCTTAGGCGGCGGGGGCTCGGCAAAACTCATTAGGTCCCCCATGATTGCAGAAGCTTCGCGGGCATTTTCTTGAATCTGCTGTAAGGCTCTTTTTTTCTTTTGATCCGTCTCAGCGTCAGCCAGTAATTGTGCCCGGCCGGATATGACCGAAAGAGGATTATTCAGCTCATGGGCGACTCCGGCAGTCATTTCAGCCAGAGCCTCCAGAGAAGCATCGGCAGCAATCTCCGCCGGCGCAACTTCAGCTTTTAGCGGCGGCGCGGCAGCTTGCTCGGCAGCACCATGAATAAGCCGAGCAAAAAGCTCGGCAAAACGCTCATATTTATGCCGGCCTAACACCATATCTAAAACGACACCGGCAATTCCCGCGACCTTGCCGAAATTTTCCTCGAACAGCTCTGCATCCGCCGGATAGTGCATCTCAAAAACCAGTGCGCCCACTGCCTTGCCGTCCGAAAGCAACGGCACCAGCTTGGCTTGCCGCAGGTCAGACTCGGCTTCCAGCTGCTCAAGTAACCAATCGACATGGTGTTGAGCATCCAAAACTGCAAATCGGTTAGCTATCGTCTCTGGTATTGGCTTGGCATCTGAAGGGACATTCAATATGATAATCCTGCTTTGTCCCAGGCTTTCTACAACGACGGATTCCAGAGATTCGGCTCGACTAAGATCGCCGACGTTTGACCCGCTCGCGGGCGCCAAATACAAACAGACCAAACCTGTTTGATAAAACCTTTGCCAGCGAACAGCGAAGTTCTCTGCGACATCGATAGCGGCGGCGGCGGCGGAGCTTATACTGAGCAAAAAGTCTGTTATAAAACCAAGGTGGCTGCAAGCGGTTCCCAAGCGGCGATTTTCCACAGACAGCTCTGCTTGCTGCTGGGCAAAGCGGCCGGCGGCGGTATGAGCAAACTGACAGTAGCGCGCCGCAGCATTTGGCAAATCCAGACCCAAAATCCTGGTTTTTTCCTTGACCGCTTCCGGCAGCCTGGTCTGGATTTGGTCCAGTTGCTCGACGGCAACTCCGAGCGATTGAGCTATTTTCTCCGTGGCTAAAGGCGAATCGAAACTGCCGGACTGCCCGATGCCGGCCCGCCTGGCTATAGAATCAGCCGACTGGATGACTTGAGCTATTCTTGCCTCAGGGACATCACGCGAAATTGTCGCCGTGTCACTGTGATGCAGCCAGACGGCAAGACTTATTGGTTCCGGCAGGCGCCACTTTTGAGCCAAGCTTTTGCCCAGCAGTGTATGGCTGGTGCCCAGGTGCTTCTGCTCAACCGTGTAAGAGCTTGCCCCGGTCAACTTAGCTTCTTCGACAATCTGGGCGAGGCTCTTCGGC
>JAFNGF010000087.1:5266-10526 GCA_017885385.1 Planctomycetota bacterium | reverse complement strand
TCTATCTATCTATCTATCTGTCTATGAACCACCAACCGTCAACAAGAACACAAGGTCGGCAGCCCCAAGGTCTGGCCCGAGCGAAGCCAAAGGGACGAAAGCCTTGACTTCACCGAGTTCAGCCGAGCAAGCGATGGTTTCAAAGCATAGTCCGCAGGCCAAAAACATCTATAAAAATTTTTTGCAAAAGATTTATTTTTTTCTTGCAATCTCTACAATTGTAAAGTATTCTCGTCAGCGTTAGAGAAGAAGGAGTCTATTATGCCAAAGATAAATCGTGAGCTTACCGAAGGCGAATGGGCGATCATGCAGGCCGTCTGGGAAAATCAGCCGTGCGCGGCGCCGACCGTCCAGGAGCTGCTGCAGAAGCAAAAAGGCTGGCACTACAGCACTGTCAAAACCNNACGGCGCCCTTACGCCAATGATGCAGTTTCTGGTAGACACCAACCAGTTGTCGCAGGAGCAGCTACGAGAACTGGAGGTGCTAATCAGAAGAAAACGCAGCAGAGCCCAATCGGGCAGAAAAAAATAGGTTGACTATAACAAGACCACAACAGTGACGTCCTTATATGCGGAGGACTGGCTATGAATGAGATTTTACAGCAGACTAATTCGGCGGGTAAGGCATTTGTCCAATTTGCCGGGCCGATGCTGATCCAATCCAGCGTGCTCGTACTGATTTTGCTTCTATCGGATTTGCTGCTTCGCAAAAAGGTTCGGGCGGTATTTCGGTATTGGATGTGGATGTTAGTGCTGGTCAAACTTCTCCTGCCCGCCTCGCTGTCACTTCCCATGAGNNCTCGATTTTCGATACTCGATTCCCGATTCCGGACTGCCGTTCGAGCATCGGGCGTCGGGCATCGAGCGTGCGGGACCAATAGAGCCGGCACCGATGCCACGTCCTGAGCTTGCACCGGCTGAGCCGATACCAACAGAACCCGTCAGTTCATCGGCGGTATCGGGGACGCCGCTGTCCTGGCAGGGGGCTTTATTTTTAGTATGGCTAGCGGTGGTGATAGTGATGTGTCTATTGCTGCTACAGCGGGCGATTTTTGTCAGAGGACTTATTGCCCAGGCTGAAGAATCGACCGGCTCGCTCATAGACGCGATGCAATATTGTTGCCAACAGATCGCAGTAAAAAGAAAAGTCAGCCTGAAAATCTCGCCTAACGCCAGCAGCCCCGCGGTGTGCGGATTATTCCGCCCCGTGATTTTAATGCCGCAAAAACTGGCATCAAATTTAGGGTCAGACCGTCTGCAGGTGGTTTTGATGCACGAGCTTGCCCACGTAAAACGCGCCGATTTGTGGGTTAATCTGGCACAGACTGTCCTGCAGATTGTCTACTTTTACAATCCACTACTTTGGCTTGCCAATGCGATAATTCGCAGGGTCCGCGAGCAGGCGGTTGATGAGGCCGTGCTTGTAGCTATGGGGGATGCGGCTCAGCAGTATCCCCAGACACTGCTGGAAGTAGCAAAGCTGGCATTCAGGCAGCCAGCGTTAAGTTTGCGGCTCATCGGCGTGGTGGAATCCAAAAGTGCTCTGGCCAGCCGAATCAAGCATATCCTTAACCGCCCAATTCCGAAAAGCGCAAAGCTCGGGATCCTTGGCTTGCTGGTAGTTATCTTAGCCGCTGTGATTCTATTGCCCATGGCCGGCGAGAAGATTGAGACTGGGCAAGGGCCCCAGCGAGAGATGACACTTGTCCTAGGCTGGAACGGCCAGCAGGTCAGAATCCCAGCACCGGTTGTTTTTCCTGAGTGGGGCCGAAAAACGAAGGAATTCAAGCGCTGGCACAGAACCAAAGACATGCGAACTTTTACAACTTATGACAAGGACGGTTATAAGTATGTGGCACGCGCGCACGGGTTTGTAAAGCTCAGCAACGGCCAGTTGAAAGAAGATATCCCATTCGTACAGCGTTTTCGCCCTGACGGCGAACTTGAGGCTGATAGTACTTATATCAACGGAGAACCGGCGGATTGGCGTTTGTACGACGAGCAAGGCCAAAAGAAAGTATATGTGGCAAACTATCCTGGGGGAGAAGACCGAAAAAGGGGGGTGGTATTCTATGGGCCTGGTGGGGCAGAAATAAAAAAATGGCAAGTCAGCGAATTTGATGTTGTCTATGCCGAGATGGTAACCGACCCCAACGGGCGAAGCTATTTCTCTCATTATCTGAAGGAACTTATACATTCGCCGTATGCGAGGACATTTTCTGCCACATTGTCTAAGGGCGTGACGGTTGAGTTGATCGGCCTTTGTGAGCATCCGAGCGAAGGCAAACAATGGTGGGGATTGGATGGTCGATCTATTGCAAAACCTTATGACCGATTGGACTATACTGAACATTCGCAGGACAGTAAACTCTATGAAATCGCTTATCGCCTTTTCGGTTCTGATGATATTACTTTTACTATTTACTCTAACGATGCAGTCATTGGTTATGCCGGCCCTTATTCACTGAGTCAAAGAGCTAAAGGCCTAAATATCCAGAGCGCTGATAATGCTTATGGTGCGATATTACTGGTGAAGCCGGATGCAGAATCCATCCTGCTGGAAATAGGAGCAGGCAGGGAAGCTGACTGGCAGACGCTATGCACTCAGAGCAGCCCTGTTGATAAGACCGGGACAGCGGGCCCCGGCGTATTGTTCCGACCGGCGATTGAGAAAGACGGCAAAACATACATAACCATCGCCCACCTGGTTAAAGACCGTCAAATCCGAGTTGTCGCAGTCGATCATTTAGGCCAACTGCACAAACCGGAAGGGTTTTCAAATACCACGAGTAACGAGCTTGGAAGTTGTCAGGCTCGCTTTAATTTACCCGCAGACCAAATCAAAGAGATACAATTCCAAACCCAAAAATTCCAGCGAGTTACCTTCAAAAATGTCTCTCTGAAGCCGGGCGTGAAAACCGGTCTGCAAATCGAATTTGAGAAGGCCGCTGTGCAGGTCGAGGTGCTCACGGACACGCCGCCTGTCGCGCTGGACCTGGACAGCGGCAAGCTGATGCAGTTAGACAAAGATTGGCCTGACGAATACGACGTAGGCTGGGACAACGACGCAGGGGGCAGCTTGTTCACAAAGCCCGATGGCCCTGTTAAGATGCTGCCGATAATTGATGCCAAGAATTTTGCTGAAGCCCTGTCTATTGCCACGCAAGAAATCGAATCACTCAAACAGCGCGGAATCAAAGGCGTACCCGCAGAGCAGAGCAAGTACATTTTGGTCAAAACCTCGCAAGACAACATAGCGGTTGTGGAAGTTCAGGAATTCGACGAAGGCAAGGCCAAGATCGGATGGCAGATAATCCAGCAGGCGATTGAAAAAACCGATGTGCAGATCGACGTGGAAAAAGGTGCTGTGCAGGTTGAGTATGAAGGTTCCGCTAGCAGGTTGGAATTTCGGATTGCGCCGGACACGGTCTCGATAGGACTGGGTCCGGAAGAAATTGACCAGTACAAAAAAGATTTAATAGGAAACGGGCCTTGGGCTGCAAAACAGCGCGGCGATGAATTTGCGTGGCTCGAAATCAAATCCGGTGTCACTTTGTCTGGCCCTCTAATCATTGAAGAATGTAGGGGCAACAAATATTTGCTGCTGCACAATAGTGAGCCGTTTGTGATGCTGCCAGAGCGAGGATGGAGTTTGCAGAAAGTAGCAGCCGTAACAGACGAGATGAGCAGGCCGGCAATCCGTGTTGATTTTGACACAAAGGGGGGCGAACTTTTCTACGAGCTAACTAACTCGAACATAGAAAAGGCGCTGGCAATCATTATGGACGCCAAGGTCGTCTCAGCACCAACTGTCAAGACTGCGATCCGTAGCAGCGCAATCATCGCCGGTAACTTTACGGAGCAGGAAGTCCGGCAGATGGTGCAGGCTCTGCGCAACGGTATGCTACCTGCGACAACGCGTGCACCTCGGAAAGCTGGTGAGGATGGTAGTTCACAAGGCAAAGTTCTTGATCCTGATGATTTCTGCACCTATGCCCTGGGCGTATGGAACAAACCTTTTAATGTATTGAGCCAAAGACCTGATGACTGGTGGATTGCGTTCGACCTGGACTTTCCCAACAAAGAAGATGTGTGGGTTCAGTTGTCGAAACTTGGCTTTTCAACGGATGCGGACCCACAAGAAGTTTTCGAAAAAGCAGGACGGGGCGATTTGTATGTCTCTGAGCCAAACAAAATCCTCACACTTCGCGGCACAATTATGGCGCCACTGAAAGTACCGGAGCGAAAAAGTGTCACTGAGCAGTTGTTCGGTCGGATTACCCGCATGAAGGTAGGTGAGGTCTTGGAACAAATTCGAGAATACCGCTCCACGCACGCGCTGGAGCAAACTCTACGTTTCCGTGTTCAGCCAGGCGAACATTATGCCCTATTGCGTCCGGACGGCCTGTTGGCAGCGATGGAAATCTATGAACACCTCTGGGCACAATTTGTACCTCTGGGATTCGTCTCCGTCCATGAAAGTGGTGTGCAGAGTAAAGATAGGCAGCAGTATCCAGGACAGTCAAGTATCCGTGCGGTGGACAACAAAGCGACTCTGGCAAGCGGTCTGAGCGTTGAGCTGCTGGGCGTAACTTACATTCCCGTGACAGAGCAGCTTTGGTGGAGGCCCGATGGCTCGCCGCTGCCGCAGGCACCATTTGACGACGTAAGTAATACTCCCAGCGTCGACCCAAATTGGCAACAGCTTGCTCACTACACAGTGGCCATACAGATAAAGGGAAAGCCACCCCAGGAGGTAGGGCTGCTAAAGTGGGACTTCACCGATGCAGTGTACGCCGGTACTACCAGTGCGTACGCTAACGAGAAGCACATTTATTATGAGAATATCCACGCTGCCGCGACAGAATTTCCCAAGGCAGTCGAAAAGACCACGCTGCGCCTTGGAATCGTCGGCGGAGACTGGGAGACAATCTTTGCGGGCAGCCACCACGGATTTTATGAGAAGGGCAAAGATACAGTCCATGTGAAGACTCCGGAAAGAGCAGGAGACCCCGGCAGTGTCGGCCCGGACGAAAAGGGACTACATATCGAGGTGACGTATAACATAACCGATCGTGACTTTCGTGTGGTAGCGGTCGATAACGACGGCAAAGTCCATCTTTCCAGCCGTAGCGGCTCGGGCGGAACTGCGAATCTCCGCCGCACGACAGCGAGTTTCCCTGACCTTACGCATGACCGACTGCAGGAATTTCGCTTTCAAGTGCGGCCATACGAATGGACAGAGTTCAGGGATATCTCA
>JAFNGF010000087.1:0-5259 GCA_017885385.1 Planctomycetota bacterium | reverse complement strand
CTCAATCACATAAATGAGCCATGCGTGGAGCAGACAGAAGCAATATCTGCGATGCGTGAGCTGGTCGAGATAGGCCAAGCCGCTGTGCCGGAGTTGACCGCAGAACTGCAACTGGCTGAGCACTGGCTGGAAAAGAGCCTGATCGCTTTTGTGCTGCGGGCAATCGGCGACGAGCGCGCGGTGCCCGNNTCTACGTTAAGGACGATGAGCTGGCCAAGTTTATGCTCGATCACCAGCATCGCACACCCGACGAAAGCGACCGCCTTTTCTCTGCAATCATTATTGCCTGCCCGGTTATCGAGATCGCTAAGGCACTGGAAAAAATCACCGGCCACAGCGAAGGGCCGGATCGCTTCAGTCCGGAAGCAGCAGAGGCTGTAAAGCAGCGCTGGCAGAANNTTTCCACCGTGCTCGATGTGTGATAACAAAAAGTATTACCCGCGCAAAGTCCCACCATACCAAAAGGCCAACCAACAACGTCCTTATAGATGAGAAGACATGCTATGTATGAAGTGGAAAGGGACACACAATGAGCGGGCGAAAAATAGAAAAGGTAATGGATAGGCGTGATTTTCTGCAATCGGCTGCTGCCGCCGGGGCAGGCTTGGTATTCTCACCGATGGTCATAGGACAAACCGTTACAAGCAAAAAACCAGATGATATAAATGTTGCCCTGATCGGCGCCGGGGCACAGGGATGGGTCTTATTGAATGCTTGCCTCTTGATACCCGGCGTGCGCTTTAAGGCGGTCTGCGACATCTGGACAAAGCACAATCAAAAACGGGCGTCGGGTCTATTGAGAAAGTATCGCCACGAGCACAACACCTACGCCGACTATCGTGAAATGCTTGATAAGGAAAAGGACCTCGACGCGGCGATAATTGCCACACCCGACTTCTGGCACGCCGAGCATACCGTTGCGTGCCTGGAGGCCGGCCTGCACGTCTATTGCGAGAAAGAGATGTCCAATACGCTTGAGGGCGCCAGGCGGATGGTGCAGGCTGCAAAGAAAACCGGCAAACTTCTGCAGATCGGGCACCAACGCCGCAGCAACTCCCGGTATATCTTCTGCTACGAAAAGCTCATAAAGCAAGCGAAGCTGCTGGGACAGATTACCGCCGTCAACGGGCAGTGGAATCGCGCAGTCAATGCGGGTCTGGGCTGGCCGAAAGGAACAGACATCGACCCAGAGACGCTCAAGAAATCAGGATTCGAGTCTATGGAGCAATTCCGGAACTGGCGCTGGTACAAGGGCCTCGGCGGCGGGCCGATTGTCGACCTCGGCTCGCATCAGATTGACGTCTATAATTGGTTTCTCGATGCACGTCCTGTATCGGTTATGGCCAGCGGCCGCACCAATTACTACAATAAAGAAACGCACCAATGGCACGACACGGTAATGGCCATATATGAATACGAAACCAGCCAGGGGCCAGTAAGTGCGTACTATCAGACGATATCAGCCAATAGCAGCCAGGGATATTTTGAGAGTTTCCTGGGCACGGAGGGAACGTTAGTAGTCTCTGAGCCCGCGTCACGCTGCGCGGTGTTCCGTGAATGGTGGGTGCTCGAAGCAGCGTGGGCCAAGTGGGTCAACAAGGGTTATATTGAACAAGAGGAGGGATTGGACCAGCCGGAGGACAAAGAGGTAGTCGGAGAGATTCGCGTTCCTTCGCCGCAGCCTCCGAAGTATAAAATACTGGTGACGATGGATGAGAAAATCCATCAGCCGCACCTGGAGAATTTCTTCGATGCCATCCGCGGCAGGGTAAAACTTAGCTGCCCCGCGGAAATCGGCTACGAGACGGCTGTAACCGTATTGAAGGTCAACGAGGCGGCGGAAAAGGGTCAAAAGCTCGAATTTAAGCCGGAGGAATTCAGGGTTTAACAAATAACCCGCCGGTAATCTGGCATACGTGTTCAGCCAAGGGAGAAACCATCCCCAATCCGCCCCCGCGTCTTCTTGTCGAAGACAAGAGCGGGGGCGGATTGGGGATGCCACCCGATGAGAGGCAGGATGTGTGGCAGCCCCAAGCATGCCCCTGCTCAAGCAGGGGCGCAGCTTGGGGATGGAACTGTCCATAGGCCAGACTTGAATTCTCAAACTGCCCGATTCGTCGTGTCATTCCTGCGGAACCAGGAATCCATTAACATATCGCTTGAGTGGATTCCCGCTTGCGCGGGAATGACAAAGTGCGATATGTCACTGTTAAATACTCACTTATGGCAGTGTCCTACCGAAAAATCGGTCAGTCCGTAGGGTATGCAGGTTTCCGCATACCAATCTTTGGACTGTCCATAGGCCAGACTTAAATTCTAAATCCTAATCCGTCAGGGCCGGACCTGGACGGCATCGAAATTCTAAACAAATCCTAATGACCAAAATTCAAAACTCCTCCGGCGACAGTCCGTAGGGTATGCAGGTTTCTGCATACCAATCTTTGGACGTAACCGTTCACAGAGTAACATGTCGAATTCTGGCCGCTTTTCGTCATTGCGAGCGAGGCCCTTCGATTACACTCAGGGTAAACTCCGCCGATCGCGGCAATCTCACCTACGAGAGGTCAAGATTGCTTCGGCCTAAAGGCCTCGCAATGACATAAAAACGCCGATTTATCGCTGTGAACGGTTACAATTGCAGATTGACAATTGTAAATTGGACGATGGGGTATCTTTACATCAATGGCGTTGCGATAAGCATACCAATCAGATATACTAACCTTTTTGTCCAGGCGGGACCCGCGTGGAAGGCGCTGCTGTATCGGAGAGAAGTCTCGAATGAAAGATGTGGTGTGCACTCCTATAAGAGGCTGGCGCGATCGCGTCTTCGCTGCTGCAACGCTTTTCTTTGTGGCTGCATTCGTGGCCTTCGTATTGGTACTGATTGTCACGGACGCTTTCTACATAAATGCCAAGGCAGTCATAACGGTTCTAACCTCGAGATTCATCCGGCACGCGCTTTGGATGAGCGTCTGGACGACCTTTGCCACGACTTCTATAGCTTTGCTTTTTGCCGTACCTATGGGATACGCTCTGAGTCGGTTTCGATTTCCCGGCCGGCTCTTAGCCGATACTCTCGTTGACTTACCTGTTGTATTTCCTCCTCTGGTCATCGGTCTTACGCTGCTGGTATTTTTCTCGCAAACAAGTCTTGGCCGATGGATACAAGAAGACCTGGGTCTGGAGTTCGTTTTTCAGCCCAAAGGCATAGTGCTGTGTCAGTTTCTGGCTGCCTCCAGTTTTGCCATACGTTCGGCCAAAGCTGCTTTTGATAGTGTCGACCGACGTCTGGAGGATGTGGCGCTGACCTTGGGTTGTACCCATTGGGACAGCTTTCGCCGGGTTTGCCTGCCTCTGGCCAGGAACGGAATTGTTGCCGGCGGCATTTTGACCTGGGCGCGAGCATTCGGTCTTTTCGGACCGCTGATGATCTTTGTCGGGTCCTTTCGCGGCCGGACAGAGGTTCTAAGCACCACCATCTTTCTTGAGCAATCGGTCGGCAACCTCGAGGTAGCCTTGGCAATAGCATTACTGCTTATCTTCATGGCTCTGGTTGCCATAACTATTATTCGGCTTCTTGGCGGCTCAGTTAAATCGTAAATTCACAATTGACAATCGTATGATTCGCACAGAAGAGCTTTGTTTTCGCATCGGCACATTCGCGTTGCAGCACGTCGGCATCGAGGTCGCAGCCGGGCAATATTTTATTCTCTTAGGGCCGCCCGGCTCAGGTAAAACCGTCTTTCTGGAGTGCCTGTGCGGTCTTAAGAGGGCGGGTTCCGGAAAAATATTCATTGACGGCCGTGACGTCACGCACCTTGAACCTCGCACACGAGGTATTGGTTATGTACCGCAGGATTATGCCCTTTTCCCACACCTGTCAGTCGAGCAGAATATCGGCTTCGGTTTACGCGCCCGCCGGTATCAACGACAGGATATTGCCACCAAGGTCACGGAAATCGCTGACTTGCTTGGGATTGGGCATCTTATGCCGCGCAGGATTAACGGCCTCAGCGGCGGCGAAAGACAGCGGGTCGCACTGGCAAGGGCCCTGGTCTTACATCCCAAGGTCTTGCTGCTGGATGAGCCGGTCTGTGCCCTCGACGAGGTCAGTCGACAAGATATCTGTGCCCAGCTGTTGTGCATTCAGCGCCGGCTCGGCCTGACCACTATCCATGTGAGCCATAACCTGGAAGAGGCATTTTCTGTAGCCGACCGCGCCGCCATATTGTACCAGGGCGCCATCCAGCAGGTCGGGTCTTTGGATGAATTGCTGCGCAGGCCAAACACTGAGTTTGTTGCCCGTTTTATGCGGTGCGAAAATATCTATTGCGGTGAGCTGATAAGCAGCAGCGCACATAGCTGCCTCGCCCGAGTTAATGGTAGTATTGAGGTGCAGGTTCCGGGCCGCCACCAGGGCAAAATCAAGTTCGTGATCAGGCCGGAAAACGTGCTTGTTTCTCCCCCCACTCACCATCATCGCAGGGGTGAAAACGAATTTGCTGCCAACCTGGTCCGCTGGCGCGACTGCGGCGGTTACATCAGGTTGGAACTCGACGGTCCGCTTAACGTCGTTGCACACATCACTCAGGCGACATTTGCTATGTTAAAAGCCGACTGTAACGAGAGCGTAAATGTCGCTCTACCGCCCAGCAGTATTCACGTACTCCGGCAATAATCGGGTGTAACCGCGGACGCGCTCCGTCGCCATAGCTTTGGAGCGTCGGCGACTTGGGCACCTTTTGCCGCTGCCTCCTTTATCCGTGCGGGCGTCATCGGCAGTTGAAACAATCTTACGCCTATTGCATCATAAACAGCGTTGGCAACAACGGCGCCCATACAAATAATCGCTGGCTCGCCGCCTCCCTGGGCGGAAATATCGTCCGACTTAACAAGCACTGTCTCGATTTTTGGCAGCCATGAGAATCGAGGGATTTGGTATGTATTGAAGTTCGAGTCAAGGATATTTCCGCCCTTGAAACGGATTTCCTCGGCCAGCGCATAGCCCAAGCCCATCGTGACGCACCCTTCCATCTGCAATTTCGCTCCTTCGGGGTTAATCACCACGCCCATATCCTGGGCACATACTATGCGCTTAACCTGAACGTGCCCGCTTTGCCGGTCTACTTCGACTTCAGCCATAGTCGCTACGTAGGTCCCTGAATCGATGCCGCAGGCTGCGCCGAATCCGCGACCGTTATGTCCCGCTGATCCGCCGGAGGCGGAGCCGAATTTTTCTGCCGCCGCTTTGAGAACTCT
>JAFNGF010000086.1:13136-28979 GCA_017885385.1 Planctomycetota bacterium | reverse complement strand
GGACATCGGGTAACCGCGCTGAAGGGGCGTGGGCGTTAGTTTTTCCTGATGTTCTGATTACCGGTATCCTGCGACCTGATTGCCTGATATTCTGATCCCCTAAAACATCGCCGTTTTGGAGAATTGCTATGACTACTTTGCCGTTATTGGCGGCAGGCTTTATTATGAACATTGCCGCCGTCCTGTTCGTTATTTGCTCGGTAGTGCTGATCCTTGTCATCTTGATTCAGAAGGGCAAGGGCGGCGGTTTGAGTGCGGCTCTTGGTGGAGGCACGGCCAGCGGTATCTTGGGTTCCAAGACCGGCGACTTTCTCACCTGGCTGACGATAGTGCTGGTGAGCGTGTTCCTGGGGCTTGGGATAGTGCTGGCCAAATTCTATAGACNNCCGTGAGCAGCCGTCCGCGGCTAACGATGTTGCGACCCCGGTCACCGATGTCAATAAAAGTGGCGCAACAGGGTTGCCAAAAACCCAGTGATGAAAATGACGAGAACCGCCAAATAAATTTGGCGGCTAAATATTTAGCCCCGCGTTTTACGCTGGGTTTCTCAAGGCACGCAGACATGATAAAAAGTATGACAGGCTACGGCGCTGCGGATGGCGAGATTAACGGAGTAAGCTGCGCTATCGAAGTCAAGGCGCTGAATAACCGTTACCTCAAGACCAGCATAAAGCTGCCGGAAGTGATGGCCTTCCTGGAAGAGGACATTGAAAAACTCCTGCGCAAAAACGTCTCCCGCGGGACGATAAGTTATGTGCTTCGGCTCAAGAAGGTATCGGCCGGCGTGCTTTTTGATATAGACGAGACCGCCCTTCGCGGCCTTATAGAACGGCTGGGCCGAATCAGGTCCTCAGCCGGTACGGATGGGACAATCGACATCGGCAGCCTGTTAAATCTGCCCGGCATCGTTCGACCTTCCGTGCCGGATAAAACAATGGCTGACCAAATTAGAAACATGGTGTTGAACACTTCGCAAAAAGCAATAGAAAAGCTCAAGCAGATGCGCGCCGCCGAGGGAAGCTCTCTGGAAGCTGAATTGAGGAGCTACTGTGAGCTTATCAGGAGGGACCTTGAGCAGATTCGCATTCGCAGTGCCACCGTTATCCAGGAATATGCAAAGAGGCTGAAAAGGCGAGTCGACGGGCTGCTGGCGGAGGCAAAACTGAAATTGGACGAAGAGACNNCCCGGCTGGATTCGCACCTGCAGCAGTTCGCCCAGAGCTTTCAGGCGGACGACCAGGCCGGCCGCAGGTTAGATTTCATCAGCCAGGAGATGCTCAGGGAGGCCAACACTATCGCCAGCAAGGCCTCTGACAGCGAGATTGTTCGCTTCGTGGTTAATATCAAGTGCCAGATAGACCGGATTAAGGAGCAGATTCAGAACGTGGAGTAGCCCATATTTAGCCCCCAGTTTTACTGGGGGTTCAGCAACCAAAAATATGGACAAGTCAAACACCACAAAAGGCAAAATCGTGATAGTCAGCGGCCCGTCCGGAGTCGGCAAGAGCACTATCTGCAGAGAAGTGGCCAGGCGCACAGAAAACGTTTACCCGAGCGTTTCTGTTACTACACGGCCGCCGGGTAAGGACGAAAAGCAGGGCAAAAATTATTGGTTTGTATCTAAAGAAGATTTCCAGCAACGCGCCGGCAAGGGCGAGTTTCTGGAGCACGCGGAGGTGTTCGGCCATCTATATGGGACGCCGAAAGATAAGGTCGAACAGGCGCTAAATCAAGGCAGGGCCGTGATCCTGGAAATTGACGTTCAGGGCGCCAAGCAGGTAAAGACGGTTTATCCGGACGCGGTGATGGTTTTCATTTTGCCGCCCAGCGCAAGGGTCCTGGCGGAGCGGCTGGGCCGCAGAGGCAGGGACAGCAGATGCGCCGCCGAAAAGCGGCTCGGCGGGGCGAGCGATGAGATCGCCGCTGCCCGGCAGTATTACCAGCATCTGGTCATAAACGAGAATTTAGAGCAGGCTATAAAAGAAGTGATGCAAATCATCCATAAAGGCTCGATCGAGGAGAAATAATGTTAGAGGATCTCAAAAGCGACAAAATAATCGATAAAGTTGGCGGCAGATTTAAATTGACCGCCCTCATTCAGAGGCGGATGAGCGAGCTTATGCAGGGCTCTCGGCCGCTGATTGAGGACGCCGGCGACAAAACAATGCTCGAGATCGTTGTTCAGGAAATCCTGCAAGACAAGATCGCTGTTGATGGGACGGCGGCCGCAGACCGTGACACGAGCTCCAGCTCTAGTGAATCGCGGCGCGGGCGATACCGCGTGAGCGACGAATCGCAAGATGATTGAGAATCTATCTATCCTGCTCGGAGTCACCGGCGGGGTTGCTGCGTACAAGGCGGTCGAACTGGCCAGCAGGCTGACCGCCGGCGGCGCAAAAGTAACCACCGTCATGACCGAAAACGCCTGTCGGCTTGTTGGCCCCAAGAGCTTCGAAGCCGTGACCGGCTCGGCAGTCTATACCAGTTTGTGGAACCCAAGCGATACGCAATTTACAATTTGCGATTTGCGACCGGACAAACCCCCAGTGAAACCGGGGGCTAAATATTTAGCCCCGCGTTTTACGCGGGGTTCTGTGCATATTAGTCTGGTCGACTGGGCCGAGCTTGTCGTGGTGGCGCCGGCAACCGCCAACATCATAGGCAAAATCGCAAACGGCATCTGCGACGATTTGCTCAGTACCACGCTCTGTGCCTGCTGGGCCAAGCCCAAACTTTTAGCTCCTGCGATGAATAACAATATGTGGGAGAATCCCGCTGTGCAGCGAAATGTCGAGATCCTCAAAGAAATGGGCTACGAGCTGATAGGCCCGGTTAAAGGGCGGCTTGCCTGCGGGACCGAAGCCATCGGCAGAATGGCTGAGCCGCAGGACATTTTGCAGGCGATCGAGAAAATCGCCTCAGAGTTCAACCGCGGAGAACGCAAAGAACGCAGAGAATAAACAAATATGATTCAGAATCTCTGCGCCCTCAGCGAACTCGGCGGTAGAAAAAAATATGCGAATTCTAATCACAGCGGGCGGCACACGGGAATACATCGACCCGGTACGATTCATTTCCAACGCGAGCACCGGCAAAATGGGCTACGCCCTTGCCCGCGCGGCATTTATTGCCGGGCACAAAGTGACACTCGTAACGACTCTTGAAAAATCAAAAATCAAAAATCAAAAAACAGAAATGCGGATTATCCCCGTTGAAACTGCCTCTGAGATGTTCGACGCGGTGAAGAAATACTTTCCACGCTGTGACTGCCTGATTATGGCTGCGGCGGTGGCCGACTATACGCCGGCGCGGCCGGCTAAAACCAAAACCAAAAGAGAAAACAAGACCCTGACCATCAAGTTAACACCCACGCCCGACATCGCCAAATGGGCTGGAAACCACAAGAAGAAAGGGCAAATTATTATCGGCTTTGCCCTGGAAGACAAAGCTCTACGCAACCGGGCGGAAAAAAAGCTCAAGGAAAAACGCCTGGATATGATAATCGCCAATACCACCACTGCGATCGGCGCAGACAAGATTACCATCCAAATAAAAACGCCGGAGCGAAAATGGCTAAAACTTGCGAAAGCAAGCAAGACCGTACTCGCCAGGAAAATCATCTCGCTGATGGAAGGAGATAAGAAGAATGAAAACCACAATTAAAAGATTCGGTTTATCGGCATTAGCCTTATTGATATTTGCGGCAGGTGCCCCAGCGGAGCAACCGGTTTATCCTGTTAAGGTAAGTGAGAATGCCAGGTATTTTGTGGACCAAAACGGCAGTCCCGTCTTCTGGCTAGGCATTACCCAATGGCAAATCTTTCGCGAATACACTCTGGAGGATGCCAGGACAATCCTGGAAAACGCAAAAAGCAAGGGGTTTGCCTTTGTTCAGGCGATGCTCATGGGCGTCGGCGACGGCACAAAACCCAATGTGTACGGGGAAAAACCCTGGATTAATAACGATCCCCTCACGCCAAACGAGGCCTATTTCAAGAATGTGGACTCTGTTATCCAGATAGCCCGTGACAACAATGTCGTCCTTTCGGTGACTCTTTATCATCAACGCTATCGCAAGTACATAACCGTAGACAACGCCCGCGCGTGGGCTAAATGGTTGGCTCAGCGCTACAAAAACATGCCCAACATTGTCTGGTCAATGACGCCCGAGGCCAAGCAGGAGTTTGTCCCGGTCCTTCGAGAGCTGGCGGCGGGTCTTCACGAACGAGATGGAGGTCTCCATCTTATTACCTTCAAGCCCGATCCTGCACCATATTCATCCAGCTTTATTCACGATGAAAAATGGCTGGATTTCAACGGAATGCAAACGTGGAAGGCCGTTGAGCTAATCTATCCTATGGTGACAAAGGATTACAATCTCAAGCCCGTTAAGCCCGTTTTGATGGCTGAAGGCGCATACGAGGCAGGCACCGAGTATGGATTCGACGTAACGCCTCTATGGATTCGCAGACAGGCGTATTATTCATATCTGGCCGGCGGCCATCACACCTACGGGCACAACGACAGCTGGCGTGTGCTGCCTACCTGGAAAAAGGCCCTGGATGCGCCCGGCGCCGTTCAAATGGGCGTCCTCAAGAAGATATTTTTGGGCCGAAACGAGTGGTGGTATCTTGTTCCGGACCAGTCGATTTTTGCAAGCGGCGGCCAAACCGCCGGGCAGGTGCTGAACCTCGCAGCCCGTCATAAAGACGGCAAGTGGATTATGGTGTATTTAGCCGGCAAGGCATCCTTTTCGATCAATATGAATAGACTTACCGCGGCAGGCAAAGTGAATGCGCTTTGGATTGATCCGAGAACCGGCAATTCTATTCCCGCCGGCAGCCTTTCAAATACCGGCATCGAGTCCTTTTCAACGCCCGATGGATGGGAAGACGCTCTGCTAATACTTGAAGCACCCGCCGGCTAAATTCCCGCCCCGACATCTTTCTCCATCACTCCGGATCACTCAAACAATTCGGAATGTGAGCCGGTCCTTTCAAAGTATAGCGCGTCTCCTTCAAGCCGGTAGATTAGCAGCCAGTCAGCATGAATATGACACTGACGGTGCCTGTTCCAGCGTCCAGATAACCGATGGACCTTATGTCTGGTTGCCAGTTTTTCTCCCCGGCAAAGTGTGCGAATGACTTCCTCCAACACGCTAAGGTCTTTACCTTGCTTCCTGACCCGCTTGTAGTCTTTCTTGAATTGGGTAGTGTAGAAGACGTTCAATCGTCTAACTCCGCCAGCAGTTCATCGGCGTTGGAGACTTTATGAACTCCACGTCCCTGCTCAGATTTGGAAAGCGTCTCTGCTGTGAGCTTGTTGGGGATTCTTATCCGGAACGGGATGCCTCGGCAGTAAACGATCTGTCTGAGGTACAACGAAATTGCTTTCGACAGGGAGATACCCAGGCTGTCCAGTATCTCTTTTGCCCGGGACTTAGTCTGTGCATCGATTCTGGCCTGAACTATTGCAGATTTGGGCATATATTTGTCTCCGGTCAATTGTAATGCTAATGTGTTGACAATCACTACACATTACTATATAATATTATCGCCCAAAATCAAAGGCAATTTTTGGAGAATCCCCAAGAAAAGTCATTCCTAATAACTGGAAGCCAGCAAACTGACTGTGGCGTTGTCCACTATAACCTCAGCCCGATAAAGGACTTGGCTCTATATAAGTGTAGCAACCCTTTTAGAGCTGGTTAGCCTGCATCGACTTCATCAGTTTTCGTCTTTTATTCCGAGGTCGTCTTTGGTAAGGATGGCTTCAAATTTGTAGCCGGCCTGGGTGATATTTTCTGCTGCTCCCTGCCTGCGGTCGATTACGCAGACGATCTTTTTTATTTTCGCCCCTGCTTCGGTGATGACTTTGGCGGCCTCCAGCACCTGACCGCCAGTCGTGGCAATATCCTCTACCAGAAGAACCACGTCGCCGGGCTTCAGCACGCCCTCGATCAATTTGCCGGTGCCGTGATCTTTTCTGCTCTGGCGAACAATTATCCAGCTCTTGCCGGTCTGCATGGCAGTGGCCGCAGCCAGCGCTACGCCGCCAAGCTCCGCCCCGGCTATCAAAGTGACATCGCCCGTGACATGTTTGGCGAATTCTTTGCCCAAAGCCCGCAGTATGTCCGGGCAGGTTTCAAAAAGATATTTATCAAGATAGTATTTGCTGCGCTTGCCGCTACGCAGGATAAAATCGCCCTCCAGGTAGGCGGTTTCTTTGATGCGTTTTATCAGTTCGGTTCGATTCATTCTTAAGCCCTTCTCAACTATGGCACGGCATTGACAGGAATACCTTACTATTGTCATGCTGAGCAAAGCGAAGCATCTGGCCTTGAGAGTGAGACTTGTCGGCCGAAGGCGAGATTCTTCGGCTTCGCCTCAGAATGACAAACATATACGAAGCTTAACATTGTCCAGCCGATTTTTCAAAACAAACTACTGCCTTGTGAAAAACCCCTTCTTAATGCTGCTTTTGATTTGAATTCTATTCGGAAAAAGATGTTGTTCTCTCGATGGAAAAAACCTATTATTAAAAAGAAGGCGGGGTTGTCATAAGTATGCAAACGACGGGACTATTTGACGACATTGTTGCCGACGCCCCTCCCACCGAGGGCGTGAAGTACGCGGGGTCGAAACTGAAACTTCTTCCTTACGTACTTCGCTTAATAAAGAAGCTGGACGCCAAAACCATCCTCGACGGATTCTCGGGGACAACGCGGATTTCTCAGGCGCTTGCTAAAAGCGGCTACCAGGTTTTGTCCAACGATATTGCTGTATGGTCTGAAGTGTTCGGCACCTGCTATCTTCTCAATAAAAAAACGCGAGCCGAATATCAAGAGCTTATCGAACACCTTAATGCCGTGAAACCCATCGATGGTTGGTTTACAGAGCATTATGGTGGGCAGCCGAATGGAGGTTGCGCCATTCAGACAGATGGGCTAAAAAAGCCCTGGCAGGTTCACAACACAAGAAAACTCGATGCGATTAGAGAGGAGATTGACCGACTGTCTTTGCCGGCAGTTGATAAGGCCGTAGCCCTTACCGGCCTAATCCTTGCCCTCGATGAAGTTGACAGCACACTCGGGCACTTTGTCTCATATCTACAGGATTGGTCGCCGCGATCTTATAATAGACTTTTTCTCAAGGCGCCCAATGTGTTTGTGACTGAGAAGGAGCACAAAGTTTTCCGGCGGGATATTTTTGACTTGGTGAAGGATGTTTCCGCGGACCTCGCATACTTTGACCCGCCATACGGTTCCAATAACCAAAAGATGCCGCCTTCACGGGTTAGATATGCTTCATATTATCACCTGTGGACTACAGTATGCCTCAACGACAGACCAAAGCTGTTTGGCAAAGCCAAACGACGCGAAGACACATCAGATGTGGTGGCGTCTTCTGTGTTTGAAGAATTCCGAAGGAATCGTACTGGAAAATTCATAGCTCTGGAAGCTATTGAGCGTTTAATCAAAAGCACAAACGCCCGATGGATTCTGCTATCGTATAGTTCCGGCGGCAGGGCAACCGCCCAGGAATTAAATGAATTGCTTTGCGAGTGCGGCACCATTCTGGACTTTATAGAAGTGGACTACAAGAAGAATGTAATGGCTGAAATGAAATGGACGAACGAATGGATACGCGATTCGGAGCAACCGCATCGTGAGTTTCTGTTCTTAATTGAAAAGAGATAGTCCCTCCAAGAGACACAGCATGCTGCGAATCTGTAAGGCAGGGTTTTAGACGTGCAAGTCACCTTTTCTGCTAAGTTCTCTGTGGTATTTTCTGATGATGGGCGTCACAACACTTCTTATGAATTCATCGACCTGCCGGGCGGATCGGCCGATGTAGCTTGTCGGGTCGCACACCTTTTGAAAATCAACCTTGCTGAAGGCGATGTCGGCTTTAAGCCGGCCGATTAAATCGTTTGGCTTACCGAAATTCTTTACCTGCGCTGCTGCCGCCTGAGAGTGCAATCTTATTTTGTTGTGCAATTCCTGCCTATTGCCGCCGGCCTTGACCGCTGCAATCAGGATATTTTCGGTAGCCATAAATGGTAATTCCGCCGCAACGTGCACCGCTATTACCTGCGGATAAACCACAAGTCCGCTGGTTAGGTTTATTAGAATCTGCAAAATTCCGTCAACCGCCAGGAACGCCTCCGGAATAACCATCCTTCTATTGGCTGAATCGTCGAGCGTCCTTTCAAACCACTGCTCGGCGGCGGTCATCGGCGGACTGGTTGCCAGGCTCAGGACGAATCTGCTAAGGGCGGTCGCTCTTTCTGCCCGCATCGGATTTCTTTTATAAGCCATCGCCGAGGAGCCGACCTGCGATTCCTCAAACGGCTCTTCAATCTCTTTTAGGCCCGCCAGAAGCCGGATGTCATTGCACATCTTGTGAGCCGACTGTGCCACCGATGCCAGGGCGTTAGTAATAAGGGTGTCGATTTTTCGCTGATATGTTTGCCCGGTGACGGGACAAATCTTTTTGAATCCGAACGCCGCGGCGATAGTTTTCTCAAGCTGCTTGACCTTTTTATGGTCGCCCTCAAAAAGCGATAAAAAAGACGCCTGCGTTCCGGTGGTGCCCTTTACTCCGCGAAAAGGCAGTATCTGTAGCAGGTGCTCGATTTGCTGCAGGTCCATCACGAGCTCATAGCACCACAGCGTCGCCCTTTTGCCGACCGTGGTCAGCTGGGCCGGCTGAAAATGCGTAAAGGAAAGAGTTGGAAGCGCCCGATACTCTTTTGCGAACTTGCCCAGAAGATTTATCACCGCCGCCAATTCGCCCGCGATAAGTTGCAGCGCTTCTTTCATAATTATCAAATCGGCGTTGTCGCTGATGTCGCAGCTGGTAGCGCCGAGATGGATGATCGGTGCGGCTCTGGGTGCAGCATCGGCAAAAGTATGAATGTGGGCGACAATATCGTGGCGGAACCTTTCTTCGTATTCGGCTGCCTTCTTGAAATCGATGTCGTCAAGGTGCCGAGCCATCTGCTTTATCTGGCCTTGTCTTATATTGGCACCGAGCTTTTTTTGTGCTTTGGCAAGAGCCAGCCAGAGTCTTCGCCAGGTGCTGAATTTTTTCTGGGCGCCGAAAAGCTCCGCCATCTCTTTTGAGGCGTTCCTTTCAACCAGCGGACTTACATAACTGCGAAATTTTGAATCGCTTGCCATTTCTTCTTCTTGAAATTCTCGCGTTAATAGCCGGCTACTTTTTCTTTGAACTCAGCCAGTAACTGTTCAATCTCTCTGATATCTTTGCGGCTCAGGTTCCAGTCCGATGCCGGGGCGGTTTCAATAATCTGCTCCGGCCTCCGTGCGCCCACAATGGCGGCGGTAACTTCACTTCGGCGAAGAACCCAACTAATGGCCAATTGTGCGCAGGTTCTGCCGTTACGCTGGGCAACCTTTTTCAGGTCTTCAACCAGCTCCAGCGCGGCACTGAAATTAGGTTCCTGAAAGTCGGGATGCCGTCTGCGATGGTCATCCAAAGGCAGTGACTCCAGACGCTGCCGGCTGAATCTGCCGGTAAGCAAGCCTCTCTGCATAGGACTATATACTATAACGCCAATGTTAAGCTCTGCGCAATACTCGAGCAAACCATCCTCAACCTCGCGGTGCAACATACTGTAGGGTGGCTGAAGCGAGGCAACGTCATAAATCATGCGGATCCGCTCGATTTGTTCCATGCTGAAATTCGACACCCCAATGTATCGGACCTTACCTGCGTCTGCGAGTTTGGCCATTTCTTCCCAGGCCTGTTCAATGTCTTCTTCCGGATCGGGCCAGTGCATCTGGTAGAGGTCGATGACCTCAACGCCGAGTCTCTTCAAGCTGGCGTGACATTCTTTTGCGATGCTTTTTCTCTTCAAACAGGGCACTTTTTCTCTTTTTTCGTTCCAGAGCAGTCCGCATTTTGTTGCGATATACGGCTTATGCTTTGTTTGCCTCAGTGCCTTTCCCACAAGCTCCTCGGAATGGCCCAGCCCGTAAATCGGGGCGGTATCTATCCAGTTGATGCCTGCATCCAGGCCGGCCAGGATCGCGGCGATTGCCTCGTTATCGTCCTGCGGTCCCCAGCCGAACTGCCACGGTCCGCCGATGGCCCAGGTTCCCAGGCCCACAGTCGTCAGCGTAAGATCGGTAATGCCTAACTGTCGGCTCTGCATACGCCGTAGCATATTACGGTTCTGGGCGATTATCAACAGATTTATGGGCCATTTTAGGCAGGATGCCGGATAGATGTCGCCGTACCAGCAACAGCTAAACAACATATTTAGCCCCGCAATTTATTGCGGGGTTATCCACGCGTCGGCGCACCGGCAACAGCTAAACAACAATTCAACGACTCTGAATTTAATGTAATACCTGCCTTGCCTGTGGCCGAATTATATATTATGTATTTTACAGAGATAGGACTTTTACGGCGATTCTCAAGGCTGATCCGCCATACGCCTGGCGGACTGATCCGCGCAGTTCGATCCGCCAACGGCGGCCCCCGCGCAGGCGGGGGCAAGTCTCTCGACCCGGCTCGAGACGGGCCTGCCCCCTGCGAGGGAGCCCGCTCCGCGGGAATCCAAAGCAAAGGGTCGAGCCGAGGCGGGCGAACCTGCAGATTTCTCCAGAGGGGGAATTGCTATGAATGAAAATTCCCGCTACGCGGGGGCTCAACTGGCCATCCTGCACGAATCTGACTGCCAAAAAATCCTCCAAGACGTGGTTGCGAAAAGGACGCCTGCCATTATGTCGTATTTATCCAGGGACAAATGGCACGTTGCGAAAGTTCTGCTAACCGCCCTCTCCCAAGACAGACTAAGCGCGGAGGGTGTCGGCTGGATGAAAAGACCACGTCCCATAAATATCCAGGCTGGCCAGCCGGTCGGCATATCATTCAAGCACGGATACGGCAAATTCGTTTTCGACACCACCGTGGCGGCCCTTGAGCCGTCGCCCGACCCAAGCTCCGGCGGCACGATAATTCTTGCGGCGCCGGATCGCGTTGGCGTTATCCAGAGAAGAAGCTATTTCCGTGTCAGCGTGCCCGAATCCCTCAAGGTAAATGTAGTTTTCTGGCACCGAGGCAGCAAAGACGCGATGCGGCTCTCAGCCCTGGCAGAAGCCCAACATTACTTCCAGGGCAGACTTGTGGACATCTCCGCCGGCGGTGCACAGGTAAAGGTCCCATTACAAGCCGACAACGGTAAATTGCAGGCCGAAGATTTCAGGAAAGGCCAATTTATCGGACTGCGCTTTACGCCTATGCCCTATGAGACCCCGCTAATGTTCAGCGCCCAGATTAGAAACATATTGCCGGCAGCGGACGGCGAGAGCTTCTACCTTGGCCTGCAGATTGTCGGCCTGGAAGCAAGTCCCGAGGGCAGGGACGTTCTGTCCCGCCTTGTCGATGTGGTCGAGCGATACCATCAGATAAATCAATCCAGCGTCAAGCAGCCCGCCAACGGTGGGCATCCGCCCTTGGCGGACCACTCAGTGGGAACCCAGGCGCCCAACCTGGTAACCGTCAATTCATAACTGTCGCCGGTCATCCCCGCTTTCGCCGGGATAGGCTTGCCCCTGCGGAAGCAGGGGATCGGGAATCGAGGATCGAGGATCGCTTATGCCCGATGCCGCATGCTCGATGTTCGGCGAGGAGCTCACGCGCCAATAAATCCATTTCGCCACGCTGCTCGCAGCGAAACCCCAGAAAATCAATATCAAAGCAGCCAGCCGGGTCCAGATAATCAGATCGACCAAGAACAACGCCCAGATAAGATATGCGAACGGTTTTTTGCCCTTAAGGTACTGATTAAGGACGTGCGGATACCGAATTCTGCTAACCATCAGCCCGGCTGTGCCGATCGCCAAAAACGGCAGAGCACAAGCAATAATGTTATCGCAGATACGATATGCCCGCGTGCCCTCGGTCAGCAGCTCATGGAGTGTTTGCTGATGGAATATGACCAGGCTGACTAACACTCCGGCTGCGGCAGGACTTGGCAGCCCCACAAAATTCATGTGGGCGGACTCATCCTCTTCATTTTCCACGTTGAACCGGGCCAGCCGAATAGCCGCACAGCTTATGTACACGGCTGCTGTCAGCCAGACGAAGCGTCCAAGATACCTTCCGACCGCCGGGTCAATCTCGGCAAAGCCGCCCAGCTTGTATTCCAGCACCTTCAACATCAAGAACGCCGGCGCCACACCGAAGCTGATTGTGTCACAGAGGCTGTCCAGCTGGCCGCCAAAACTGGAAGTGCTCTGGCTCATTCGTGCCAGCCGGCCGTCAAACACATCGGCTATCATCGCCAGCAGGATCATGTAGCCGGCTAAAGCAAAATGGGAAAGCTCAGCTCCGGCGAAACGCAGCCCCTGCCCTGAGCCGGTCTCTATGCCTTTGCTGGCAAAAACAATGGCGGTGAAGCCACATATACCATTAAGGATCGTCAGTAGAGACGGGAAAAGCGCGATGTAATTTACCCGCTGTTTCCGTGCCCGCCGCAACAACGCCTTCTCAGCAGCGTTGCTTTTGAGTCTGGCCATCACTCGTGCCTCATCCCGATTCATCGGGATCAAAATCAAAATTGAGGGCTTTCGTCTAACGGTTGCGCTACTCGTTTCGTCTATCGTCTGGCTTAGCCACGAGCTTCGCCCCCCTTCTTGCTTTCGCAAGAAAGCAGGGGGGCAACCGTTTAACGCACATCTTGGTTCCGTATTTCGTATTTTACAAGTGGCGTCAAGCCGGCTTTGACTTTATCGCCTATCTTGACCAGGCACTTCAGGTCTTCCCGAATAGGTACGTACAGTTCGGTTCTGGAGCCGAACTTTATCATCCCGAATTTTTCGCCGGCGGCCAGCTCCTGTCCTTCGCGGGCCTGGCATACGATCCGCCGGGCAATTGCTCCGCTGATTTGCCGAACTACGAGTTTGTCCTTCGGGCTGTCGGTCCTGACCAGATCCAGGTCGTTTGATTCGTTGACCTGTCCGGAACGCGGGTCGGCTGCGTTTTTATATTTGCCCGGCTTAAAAGTGACCTTCTCGACCCTCGCATTGCAGGGCGAGCGATTAATGTGCGTATCGAAGATGCTCAAAAATACCCCGATCCGCAGGGCAGATGCACATATAAATTCGTTTTCCTGCACGATCTCGACATCGGTTATCCTGCCGTCAGCCGGCGCCAATAGCGTCCCGATTATATCGGGATCGTCCGCCTGCACACGGCGCTGCGGGTCCCGGAAAAACGACAAAACCCATACAGCCACCCCCGCCAGGATTATCTCTATCGGAGCAACAGCCAGGATCGGCAAAAATGCCCCGCCTACCAGCCCAAAAACAATCATCATCGCTGCGACAGCTGCAGGGTACACAAGCACTTCGGGCAAGCCGTATTTTGTTAATGGAATTCTCATTTAAACGCGTTTAACCGTTGCCGGCACGGCAACGCCTCATCAAAATTGGCGGAATCCCGACAAGTCGGGGTTGCATTTTTCATAAGATACTGCGCAGCCGGCAGCAAATCAATAAAAAAGGCCGATCTCCCAGCCTGGTCGGGGGAGTCGGCGTTTTGAAGGAGGAAGACAACTGTGTAGATTTGTCTCAATAGTATTAGACGAAAAACTGCCCAAAAAGTTGCATTTTTTTCCGAAAAATTGGTCAAAAATAGCTGAGGAATCCCGGAAAAACAAAAGCCGGGCTAAATAAACCCGGCTTTCCTCTAAGGTTTGGCTTTTTTATCGGAACAACCGTACAGCTTTATTTTACTGCTGGCTGGGAGCCGCCGGGATAGGAACGAGTTCCGCATCCGGGCTAAATTTGATCTGGCCTAAGCTCTTGAACCAATCTTCCCAGGCTGCTATTGCCTGCTCATTTTCGGCGGCAGTCTTGCTGGGGTCATAACCGAAGTTTTGACCGGTTATGAGGCGCAGGCGGTTGATCATCATAGCGAGGCTTTGGTCTGCGGTTGGGCGCTTATCTTCCGGAAGGTCTTTGTAAAGCGGATCATCGGCGTAATCGAACAAGGTGGCACCTTTTATGTTGCGCAGTGCATCGATCATCACCGGCAGAGCTGTTTCGAAATCTCGCCGGGCCATATCTTTCATGCCTTTTGCCGCATAGGCAAGTCCCCGAGCCAGATGGCAGTAATGTGGCACTACTTTAAATGACTTAGTGAGTATTTCAATGACTTTTGAGAACTCGTAGATTGCTGAATCATATTCGCCCAATTCATAATGTGCCTTTCCCAGCCAGAACCACGCCCAATTGGACCCAGGTTGAATCTCAACCACGTTTTTGAAAAGCTCTGCGGCCTTCTGATATTCTCCTGCCGCTGACATCATTCGTGCCTCATCGAAGTTCTGTTGGGCTATCTTGGCATTGTTGTCTTTAATCTTCATCCACTCGGGTTCCTCAACAGGTGGCGCGCCGGGCCTTTTATCCACGACCACAACGCCCTCAGGAATCACGATGTCAAAGATACCTTCCGGTGGATCTTCATAGCTGATCTGGTAACCAGCCATAGCGATGGGAAGCTTGGTTTCGGGGTCAATGTAACAATCTTGGTTCAGCGTCAGCCAACGAACATGGTGTGCCTTCCGACCCCAGTAATCGACATTCTTCTCAATTACCATACTGGCCTGCCCGGCAAGCTCGTTAAGCGCTACTCTGAGATTTCCAATCCACTGATATTGCTCGTCCTTGGGATCATAGAGGATAGCGCTATTTTTATCCTTATAGTAAACTGAAACGGTCTGACCATCTTCGACAATAAGGCGATTGGGAGGATTGTCTTGTCGATATCGAACCTGAAAACCATCAGGCCCTATCTCAATCCACCTTTCATCTTCGATCTGTCCGGTTTCGTCGCGCTGGACAACATGCATAAAACGAACATTCTTAACGGCCTCAACGGTTTGGTCAAAAGCGTAGGTAGTTGAGAGCGATTTGTCCAGAAACCTTACACCTAAAAGGGCGACGATAATTATGGCTGCCGCCGCAGCTAATTTCATTAAACGGCTCATCGTAAATCTCCTTTCAATTCGGCTGAATCCGGCAGTGGTTCTGGCATTGATACGGCTCATTACGGTCTGGATGAGTGATCTGTCGGAACCTATTGCCTGACCCAAGCCTTCCAGTTTCTCTTCAAGATTATCTTTGGCACTCATTTTTCTGATCTCTCTAAAATATTTCGCAAACGTTTGTGTGCCCGCGAGAGTTGTTTGGTTACGGTACCAACGCTTCGACCGACGATGCCGGCGACGTCTTTAACACTGTGCCCGGCAAAATAGCGAAGCATCACAACCTGTCTTTCAGCTTCCGGCAGTCTCACGACGGCGGCCAAAAGTGCTTGTTTGTCTTCATCAAGCTGACCATCTGGGCTTTCAAGGATCCCGGCGGCTGCCGGTTCCAGTTGTGCCTCTTTTGGGTCTCTGCGTACAAAGTTTAGTGCACATCTGCGAGTTATCTTCATCAGCCAGGGGCCGAAAGCCCCAGGTTTTCGCAATCCAGCTAATGCTTCGTAGGCCTTTACGAAAGCGTCCTGCGAAACATCTGTAGCCAAATGGTGATCGCCTACGACAGCCAGTGCCACTGCCCGGACCGGACGTTCGTAACGTTTCACAAGGATCGCAAAAGCATCTTTGTTGCCGTCTAAAACGGCGTTTACCAATTCAGAGTCTGCTTGCACCACATAAACTCCATATTGAAGCGCTTCTACCAATAAGAGCGAAGAAAAGACAAAAATGCGACAGGAAAAACTTTTTTGGATGATGTCGCAGACAGTTCCGATTTTACCACAGATTTCACAAATTTCACGGATCGTGGCACGGCCATCTTGGCCG
>JAFNGF010000086.1:12738-13098 GCA_017885385.1 Planctomycetota bacterium | reverse complement strand
TCTATTGAGCCGCTGGTCTGGCCTATCACCTCGTACTGCTGGGCGTCTTTTGTCACCTTATCAACAGTGAACGTGACGGTGTCGGGTCTCGTAGTCAGGGCCTTGCTGAAGGTAACTTTGCCGTTCTTGTCGGTTGTCCCCGACACGCTGGAGCCGTGATCGATGCTGAAATGGCCCACCACTTTTAGTGCTGCTATTGGTAAACCCTCCGGGCCGTTAGCTCTAATCGTAACGGTCGCGGCAACGTTTCTCCGCCTCCAGAGCGACCGCACTTCCGCCATATCGATAGTCGTATAGGCTTTTGGAAGTGTCACGTGGATATACTTGGGCTTGGCTTCGACGTCCGATCCGCCTCGGCCC
>JAFNGF010000086.1:0-12712 GCA_017885385.1 Planctomycetota bacterium | reverse complement strand
GGAGGCGGCGGTGGAGTCGCGTGAATATAGTCCGTCTTGGTTTCGGTGTCGGAGCCGGCCGGGCTGGTTACCGTCAGGCCCACAGTGTAATAACCAGGCTGGTCATAGACATGGGACGGATTCTGCTGCGTTGACGTTCCGCCGTCGCCGAAATGCCACGACCAGCTGGTGATATGTCCCAGCGCCGGTGCTTTTTTCATTCCGATTACAACGCCGCCAGCTCCACGAATGTAGAAATACGCATAGCAGTCTGATTTGTCGGTGAACTGCACGGTCAAGGGCGCNNTTACTTCGCGTGGGCAGCGCCACAAAATCCGCCTCAGGAGCCGCGGGTATCGTGACAGTGATGTAATCCTGCTTGGTTTCGGCATCGGAGCTATCCTGGCTTTTTACGGTCAAGCTCACTGTATAATTGCCGAAGTTTTGATAAGTGTGAGACGGATTCTGCTGGGTAGATGTTTGGCCGTCTCCAAAATCCCACAGCCAGGCAATGATATCTCCGCTGGATTTATCGGTAAATTGTACAGGCAGCGGCAGACCGCCCGTTGTCAGCTCCCCAACAAACTCCGCCGTCAGCCGAGGCGGCCAGGGCGCGGGCAGCCAGTGAACAGCCGCGTTGGCATCTACTATTCCCCAGCCGTATTTCGGGTCCCAGCCTGCCGGCCCCTTGTCCTCTGCGGTAGAACCTAGAGCCTGTGCAACTTGAGTGGGCGTGGTGGCAACTGCCTCAGCTATCAGCAAAGCCGCCACTGCTGAGACCTGGGCGGCAGCCATCGAGGTTCCCTCCATGAAGCAATAGCCCCAGGATACTTTGTCCCAGCCGGTCTTCTCGTATGTTTGCTGCAAGATGCCGTCGCCGAAGCCGTCCCCATTTTGGTCGACGCCGAGGTCGCCGCCGGGAGCCACTAAATCCAAACTTGGCCCATAATTGGAGTAATATGTCACGGTCTCGTCATAACGAGTAGCTCCGACAGCAATAACACGGTCGCTGTAGGCGGCAGGATAACACAGGGCACTTGCGCCGTCATTGCCGGCGGCGGCAACGATAGTCACTCCATTACTGAAAGCGTAGACTACGGCATTTTCCAGAGTCGCTGACGGCTGGCTTCCTCCTATGCTTAGATGTATTATGTGCGCACCCTGATCGGTCGCCCAGATGATGCCCTCCGCCACATCGGCATAAGTTCCGGTTCCGCTGCTGTCTAATACCTTCACCGGCATCAAACACGCGTTAAACGCAATTCCAGCGGTCCCCGCCTGATTGTTTGTGGTTTGAGCAATAATTCCAGCGATGTGAGTTCCATGGCCGGGATTTGAGTCATCGTTGGGATGCTCGTCCTTATTGACGAAATCATAGCCCGGCACAAAAAGAGTATGAGCCAAATCCGGGGCCTGTTCGTAGCATCTTGGCCACTCCGCGGAAGGTTCGTAATAGTTCTCGTAGGCGATGCCGGTGTCGAGAACTGCAACTATTACCTGTGAGCCGGTGGAAACATCCCAGGCATATTCTGCGCCGATACCGCCGTACGTGGCATTATTCAGGTGCCATTGACGGGGATACAGAGGGTCGTTTGGCACCATCAGGGCATAGGCGATGTAATTGGCCTCGGCATATTCGACGTATGGGCACGCCTTATAGATTGTCACCATCTCCTCGACCGTTTTGTCTGCGGGGATTTTCAGCCTTCTGAAGCCGGCTGCTTGACTGGTGTACAATATGGAGGTGTGAAACTCTCCATTCAAAAGAGCTATGATTTCCGGTGTGGCCGCCGGCTTAAACTTGACGATAAGCTCGCCGGGGACATAGGCAAGGCCGGGCCGAGCCAGTCGCTCTTGAAAGATTCGATCCTGCCCTAACGCTATCGGGACAAAGAGCGACCCCAAGAATACGGTTACTGCCAGTAAACATAGTGTTTTCACGTTTCTACCCTCACTCAAGTGTCGTCCTTGGAAGTTGCTGTAAATATGCCGCTCCCCTGCGGTAACACACTACCATAGCGAAATTTCCTAATAAAGCAAGCCTTTTTTCTTTGTGCCGGCTTTTGAATCGGCATATTCCTGGAATGACTTTGCTTTTAGGCTGATAGTGCCGTCGTGTCACTGACGTTTAGACATATCATCTGTAAGGGATATGACGCATCTGCGTTTTCTTTCAGCGCGCGTACAATCAGCATAAAATGCTTGGGCGCGTAGCTGTAGCGTTCTTATGGGGCGTTGTTTTCTCGCGTGATGGCTGAGCCAAGCTGATAGTTTCAGCCTGTTGGGGTGGAAACATGCGGCCTGGTGCAGGCCAAGTACCGATAAAGCAGTAGCCCTTCTGCAGCCTCAGCATGATGAAGTTCGAGCATCGCCTGCCGCCCGCGCTTTCGTTTCCGCCACGATTTGCCGCTCGCCCTGAGATTGGTTGCCGTAAGCCAGCTTTCAAACCTAGCCAGAACCACCAGGCAACCGTCTATATCCAGTTCTTCTGCTTGGCGTAATTTGCCGCTTGCCGGGTCAATTCTGTTTCCCCCTGTGCCGTGACATTCTTCGCGTAATCATCTATCGCTTTCTTGGCTTTGGCAAAGGCATCATGCGCATCGTTGTTCACGAAGGTTTTATCAAGGTGATAGTCTGCCTCTTCACGAAGTTGCTGCAAGTCATGAAGATACTTTGATGCCTTAATGCATTCGATAACGCCAGAGAAATTAAGGCATTGGATTACGAAGGCATGAGCATCCCGGCTGGGTTGTTTTGTCTTTTCAAGTCCGAGGACCTTTAGGCGTTCTCTGAAATACAATAGCGCTGCGTAGTAAGAGCGCCCAACCGATGTTCGCAAGTGAGGTTGATCAGTATAGGTTTTTAATAGTTCTGCAGTTTTGAGAAACTCAGAAGGATCCATTCACACTCGTCTGATAGTTAACGTGAAAAATTCACTGTCATTGGGAGTCACATTTATAGCCATCCAGCATATCCACTGGTCATACTCCCGAAGAGCCGTTTGTTGGTCAGAATTAACCTCTACTCTTATAACGACATGTGCAGTGTCTTCTGTCAGATCATCCCTAAAGTAATCTAACTCCGCCGAGAGTTTTATTATATTAGAGAATATCTCTTTAGCTTTTATTAGACACTTTTCTAGAACATAACTTAATCCTCGTGAATTGCAAAACTCTTTGCATTCTTCGCTAACCGTCGTTGGCCACTCTTCAGAAGTAAGCTCAGTTATTTTAGATATTCCGTCCTTCGAACCATCTTCAAAGGTATAGATGTCTTCGCTGGTGTCATCCCAGAACGAAAGCACGCCGCTTAAACGGCAGCACTCGTATGGTACAAGGTCTGGTTCCGGTGGCTCAAACGCCAGGACAGATTGAGTAGCTGCTGAATTGACCGTAATGCTGACATTGCCCACATACACAGTGTCACTAAGATTCTTATAACAACTATTTGAGCAAACTAATGCCGGTGAATTAAGCATTTCCATAAGTCCAAAAGCATCGCTAAGCCTATTCATCAATTTTCTCCTCCTGAACCATTCAAAAACTCATACAAATCTTTATCGTTATATTGCTGTGCTTCATGAAGCACAGCCAAGATGTTACCCTCATCCATATCTCCGCTCATATCGCGGTTGTTAAAATCTACGATGACTTTTACGCCGTAATTCTTTGTTTGCGCCCTACTTGGTATTTCTGGAATGGGCTCTATTCGCCTTACGGCTTCCAACTGTATCCGTTTGTTATAATCATCGGTAGGGCGATTTACCACTATTGTAATTTCACCGTCTGGGGGGACAAGGAGCTTTGTAAATCGCTCAGAAACCAACCTTGTGCTCTCCAGCAGACCGGTATTGAAGATATACTCGTTGACTAAACCAACGCGGAAAACCTTTTTCTCAGGGAAAACACCTCGGAATATTTTGAGACAGCCCAGAACCACTTCTCCAACCGCGTTCAGTTCAGTTTCTTCCTCAAAAATACCGACTTTCCGTGGGAATATAAAAGCCAAACCTCTCTGTGTAATACCCAAAGTAGCCAGGTCAGCTTCACCTTTACCAGGAAATATGAACTTTTTCCTAATATGAAAGTCAGTAGGTGACTGCACTAAGCTCTCAAACAGGTTGGGATGCTTGTCGACCAGTTTTCTCCCAAAATCAAAAAGCTTCGTTTGTTCTAATTTGCATTCAATCACTGGACGGATATCAACACCAACCTTTTCCGTGTGTTCATCAATTCTGTTTTTTGAGAAGATGAAAAGCTCAGCCATATTGCGATTTCTCACACTGATATCTAAAAATTGTCCAGACTTGTATAATTTATATCGGACATCAAGAAACCTTCTCTTAAGCAATTTTCCTGGGTAGGATATAAGGAATACAAAACAATTTTATCATTATGTGATTACGGGGTCAAGGCACAATTTTCGTTTTTTCAAGCTTAAGACCAAGTCTTCGATAGCCAGAGGCCGAGCTGCGATATAGTGGGACTCAAAATAACGACAAAAATCCAATTAAGATTTCATCTCTGCCACGATCTGGCGGGTTTCGGGGGACTGGACCTGATGAGCTTGCTTGAACACAGGAGACTGAGCAGGATTCTGCTTCTTGAAAAGTTCATTGCCGGCGATAATCTCCTTCAAGGCCGCAGATTTCGCCCTGGCGTCTTTTAAGAAACCCACAGCCCTTGTGCCATAAACCCCGCCTAAGAGAGCACACACGGCGATAGCCAATTCAATCGCAGAATCAGCTACCTGCCAGGTATCGGGACGCTCGGCTGATTCAGCCAAAGCGCTTCGGGCAAGCTGCCAATTGGACTGGGCTAAAATATCCTCAGCGGTTTCCGCCTCCGGAAATTCCTTCGGCAGACCACAGAAAGAAACAAACGCCCTACTCTGCAACTCGGAAAGCTCCGTCAAGGCCTGCAATTTTTGCGAAGCCTGCTCTGCGTTGGCGGCCTCTGTCGCCACTATCGCCGTGCGATTGTGCAGCCAGGCATTCTGCTTCTGCTGCTCGCTGGGCGCAAACCGTAAAGTGCCACAACCGGCCGATATAGTAGCGAGTGCTATTAATGTCACTAAGGTTTTGGTCATAATTTGTCTCCTTTGTTCTCAATTGCCCGCAGGCGGTATTCATACGAAACGCTCTTTTCGGAAAGTACTTCGAGCTTTTGCTCAAAAGACCCCTGGCACTGAAGCAGCATAGTGACATCGTGCTGCAGCAGGTCGAGCTGCCTCTGCAGGTTGACGTAACTGCCGACAATCAGCCCAGCCAGCAGCGTTAATTGGATAAGCACCGAAACATTTATCTGCCGGCTGAACTGCCAGGATCGTGAATTGTTTTCAGGCATTTTCACACCGGGGCATAGAAAACGTTCTTCTCACCGACTCGGGCTATTACTACATAAGTTCCGGCCGGCAATGCTCCTTGCTGGAGGAAAGACTCCGCCAGGTTCACCGCCTCTATGTCTTGGCCGATCTCGACCGGCAGCGAGCCGGGCTCACCTATCTCTACGGCGCGGACATTGTAGACATTGTAGGACGAATTACTTTGGACCTTAACCGCCCAGGCTGCCGCCGTGGCGCCGGGCGAAGTGACAACCGACGTCTCCTGCCTGGCTTCTGAGCCCGTGCGTGCAAGCCTTTGCATCAATTGCCGGCTGTCCGCGAAATTGTGACCGTTGCTCATAATCGTCCCTTTCTGCGGTAAACCGCAGAGAAACCCGCAATGAATTGCGGGGCTAAATATTCTGTTTAGCAGTCGCCGGAACGGCGACTGTTTTTCTCACCTTTTGCGCACGATTTTCAAGTTCGTGCACTGGTTCTTGAAATCCATATGCACCTGCACAACCCGGCTTGTGCTGCGGCTATCGCTCCGGCTGCCAAGCAAATCCCGACTTTCCGGACTGGACGTCACTATGTCGCCCACCCAATAGTCGAATCCAAGAATCGGCTGCTGCACATCGATACTCTCAATAGTCGCGGCTGAATCAGCCGCTCTCCGGCGGAGAAACTCATACAGGGCGGCGGAATCATCGACCTCGTCCGGCACGCCGAGCGTCTGGTCGGAGCCGCCCGAAAAGATGCTCCGGCCTGAAAGCTTGCGGAACTTGAACTGTCGCGGCAGCGTAATTAGCTGCTCAATTACAGGCGCCGCCGAGTTGACAGGCCCGTCAGCGACCACGCAGCTCAGCCGCTCATCGCTAATTACCGATGCAGTAATCCTGAATTTCAGCACCACTTTTAGAGCCGCGACCCAGGTATTAACATCGAGCCGGTCGCTGCTGAACCAGACTCCGCACTCATCCAGCAGGTTACTAAAGGCGGCAAGATACTGCCACCAATGCTGCCCGTCGTCATACGAGACCTGAAGATAATAGCCCAGAGAATTTCCTTGCTTGTCCGTGGTCAAGGCCGGCCAGAAGCGTCTTCGACAGTGTGCGAAGCTGCCGGTCTGGAAAACCTTGGAAAAGTCAAACGCCGGCCCCCGGTTATATGGCGCGCCCGTGTACTGGCCTGCTTCATTAAGACACCATTTGCGGTATACATCCTTGACCTTATAGAAATCCGGGTTGCTGGAAGGCGAGAATTTTCCGTAGTCCGTATTTTCATCGGCGGGGTCCCAGGCCTTCACCAGGTCGAAGGTCGCTTCATAAACCTTGAAGTCGCCCTGGCCGATATACCTGTGCGTTACAGGCCAGAGACTTTTTCGGCTGTGCAGGGCGGCGATATTTGTCCGCGAGATGCTAAGCTGCCGGCCGGGCTGCTGACAATTCAGCTCGACAGTCCTACCCCTGCCCTCCTTATAGAACACAATCGCCTGGCTTGGACCGCTCTCGGCAAGGCGCGGCAGAAACTTGAACTCCAGGCCGACCCGCTCGCAGCAGCACCGAATTGCTTCTGCCAGATTTAGCCCGGTGACATCAAGGTCATGAACCATCTGGTTGTCGGTCAGGCTCTGCAGCTGCTGAATGCTCGGCGTCTGCAGCCGGCCGGGCGGCAAATACTCACACAGCAGATAGTCAATTACCTGCGCATAAGTCCAGAACCTGCTTTGTGACGGCTCAGCACAAAACACGGTATAACTGCTGCCGTTGACGTTGACGGCGCTGCAACCGGCATTGGGCTTGCCATCCGGATTGAAAACGGTATCCACGCCCGACAGCAGCACAGTTGAATCATCCGAGCTGCTCACACGCCGGCCGTAGACCGTGACACGTTTCAGATTTGCACTGAAGTCTCTGGCTGAAATTTCGACTCTCTCGCCATCGCGGCCCAGGCCTGTCTCGACGGCTTCTATCTGCCCATCAAAAACAACAAAGCCAAAGACCCCTGTCCCTGCCGGCAGGCCGCTATAGACTTGCCGAACGCTGATAGATTTGCCCATGCCGAACCTGGTCTGGATCTGCTCAGCGGGTATCAACTGCCCGACAGTTTGCCCGGCAGGGTTGTAAGCAAATCTTGCCCAGCTAAAGTCCGGCCAGGTGCTCCGGACGATCTCTATCGGCTCAAGCTCCGTGCACAAAGTGCCATCGAGCAAGATTGAAACGGTCGCCGCCGGGATCGCAAGCCGGCTTTCGGCAGATTGGAAAAAATCGATTCGGTTGGACATAATTCATATCTCGTATTGCGTCGTGCGTATTGCCGCCCGTTTAGCCCCCAGACCTGTCCTGGGGGTCTTCCCTGGGGGTTTATCTACAGACTTCAGCGCTTAGTATGTCGACCGCCTCCGGAATTTCCGTGACGAGCTGGATTGTCGACCGTGCCAGAGAACCATTCTGCACGCCATCGGCATCCTCAGCCCGTAGGGCGAATAAATATCTACCGCCGGCAAGCGGCTCGGTCAGGTAGCTATAAAATCTTTGCCCCTGATAAGTGATTGTGCCGATCGGATTCTGATAGTCGACCTGGCCGCTTGCGGCGTCGTGGCAAATCCTGAAACACACCGGCTTTGATTTTTGCCGGAGCGGACAATAGAACCACGTAAGCCGCACTTTGTTGCCATTTACCTGCCTCACTGTTGCGGCAAAGATATTATTCGGCTGCGGCGCCGCCAGGCTGCCATCGGCGTCTATCGCCACCTTGGCCACAGCGGCCAAAGTGTGCTCGCGATATCCGCAAGTATTGAACCGGCGAACGGCATAGAAATATGTTGAGCTACTACCGTGTGCAACGTAAAGCGGCGGCGAAATTTGCCCGGCGTCTTGCTCTGCCACCGCCAGGGCGTTTGTGAAATCTATCTGGTCCATTGCGGGGCCGCGATAGAGCACAGTGCACCCCGACCGCCGCATCCAGAACCATCCCAGACTCAGGACCGTGCCCAGCTTAAATGCGTTGGCAGTCATTCCGCCAAATAGTGCTCCCAGGAGCCAGTCCTGCTCTATGTTTAGTGACCCGGCGAAGAACTCTTGGGCCGGTGGAACCTGGCCGACCACCGTAAGTGAAGCGCTTACGGCGCTCTGCGCGGCAATTGCTCCGGCGCAGCGATAGGTCACTTTCAATGACGCGGTGACATCGGTGCCGGCGGCGCAAGTGCCGCCTAAGGACACAATCTGCCCGGCTGTAGCCGATAAAAGACCGGGGCTGACCTTGGCCTCGAACATACAGAACGGCTCGCGGTGAAGATGTGCGATTGCGGCGGCGGACAGAGCCCGGCTCCAAATCATAACGTGAGAGATACATCCGTTGAACCCGCCGGTGGTCCATTTGTCCACCGCAACGTACAAGCTCTCGCTTGAGCCTGGAATTCCGCCGGCGTAATTGGTAGAGCCTGTCTGCTGGCCGTTTAGATATATTCTTATCACCGCACCGTCATACGTTCCCACCAATTGACAAAAGACGCCCGCCGTCAATTTCTTGCTGGAAGTGGCAGAGGCTGCGGAGATATAAAAGTGCGGACAGTCCCAACCGGCCAGTGCTCTCATCGCGTCAAGGACGTAGGAGGAACCTTTGCTGACCACGTAGTGGTTTACTTCTTCGACGGCAGCGGGATTCACCCAGGCCAATACCGTGACTTTGCCGGGCACCATCCAACCTTTCGCCGGAAAGCTCACATAATCTCCGGTCCCGTCGAACTTCGGGCTCGAGCCGAATAAACCCGGCGACCAGGCGGTATTGCCCATGAGACTGCCGACAGCCTTGTGCCCACTGCGGTCTTGTGCCGAGGTTCCCGTTCCCTCATTGAAAAGGGCACAAAATATCAAGTCGCGAGAAAGCTGGCAACTGGCACTTAGCTGTAAACCTCTTGCCGGTTTGGTAAGCGGCATTTAGTTGCTCCTTGAAGACGGATGCCGGAGGATGGTTTGCCGGTCGCTGACGCTTCCGGCTCTGTCTTACGCCGAACTGTAACGCCACGGTTGATACTTGGCTGTCACCGTTATGGTGTCGGTTGAGCCGTCCCGCTTACAGTAAAGCTTAAAGTGAGCCACGTCCTTGATAACAAAACTCACCTGATTGGGGTCCGTGCCCTTATCTACCTTGAAGCTAAATAACGCTGTGTCATCATAGTTAGTGCCGTCGAGGGACGCCCGCACTTCCACAATTAGGTTGTCGGTAGGCGAGGCGGGAAAATCGGCGTCTACGACAACGTGTGCGCCTTCATAGCCGTTGGTTTCAAGGTCGACATCGTCAGACCACGAACCTGTGGTGACGGCGACCGCGTTCATAACGGTCGTCTCGCTGCCAAAGCTTTTGCTTATTGTTGCCATAACATTTCCCTGGAACCCCGCGCAAACAGGGGACAACCCCCCAATAAATTGGGGGGCTAAATAGGGTTAATCAAGGGACACATCCAAATCGCCCGTTGCGAATTTTGCCGTGTCGCCTGAAGTGATGGTTTTGGACTGGCTCAGCGCCCCGTGAGCGAGCATATTGCCGGCGCTTGCCGCATCAAAGAGGGCAAAATGCGTTATGGTGCCCCAGCTGCCGGCAGCCTGCGGGAAGGAAATATCGCCGGCATTACTAAGACTGCCGCCGGACGCCGTAGTCCAGGATGCGCCGGAAGTTGCAACGCGGGCGTAACCGTTGCCGCTTGGCTCAGCAAGGCCCGATCCGCTATCAAGCGGGTCCGCGGTGGATAGTCCCACGTAAATCGTCGGCAGAGTGTAACTGCCTTTGCCGAAAATATGGTCCAAAATCTCGTTTTCCCAGTAATCAGAGAAACTGCCCATTTCGTGACTCCTTGTTTTTGGTTTTGAACCCCGCAATGAATTGCGGGGCTAAATATCTGAATATTTAGCCCGACGTTTCACGTGGAGTTTTAAGAGCTTGGCGTCCTGGTTATGCTTGATTCGCCGTCGGTCGGGGTGTGCGTCAGTATGATGGTCTGGCCGTCATCGTCATAATAGTCGATAGCACCGGTCGCCTTATTCTGAACGGCCTTGTTGGCGAGGATTCTTTCGCAGGTCAACTCTGCACTGCCGGTCCAGATTATGCGGGCGCCGCCAATAAGCTCGTCACTATCGGCAGGATTCGCCCCCGCCCGCAAAAACATCTGAACCGTGTACCGACCGGCAGGAATATTCGCAGGGAAATTGCCAACGTATCTGCTGCCGCCTTTGCCGGTCAGTGCTATATCGTAATTGTCGGCATTATGTCCACTGTTTCCCCAGCTCTCAAAAGCTGCCCCTGCCGGATACCAAACCTGCCCGGCGGCATTGCGAACGACGGCATAAATCGTATTGCCTGACGCATAATCCAAATGTATTTCGTTGGCCATTGTGTTCTTGTCCTCTCTTTATGCTTCTTGGGTCCACGTGCCATTCTTGGCGATTGTCGCCCAGTCGCCGTTTGAATCAGCGACCAAAGCAAGGCACGCGCCAATAGCGCTGGCTGACTTATATTTGCCGGCGGTTTGGCCGCTGTCGTCTCTTATCGTCGCGGCGCCCGGCTCGACCCGCAGTGCCTGCGCCGCCTGAACGGCAAAGGTAAATTTGGTCCCGGCAGGCGCCGATGCAGGCAGAGTGAGCGTGACCGTGCCGGCGGCGCCGCGATTGCTGTGGACACTGCCGGACTCGGCTTGTGTAAGTGTGTCGTCAGCGGTGTGCGCCTCGATGGTGGTTTTTATGCCGCCGGCTCCGTAAGGCAGCACAAAGTTGTGCCCGATCCTGCAGTCGGTTATCGAGGTAATGTCCCCGCCTGATGTGGTTACTATAGCCAGGCGAACGTGCGGCGTAGTTGCCATATCGGGGAAGCTGCTGTACTGGTTGGCGACAAGATTGCCGGACGAATCCAGATACACATAAATATTTGCCTTGTCATCGGCTAAGGTATTGCCGGACGAGCCTTGGTAGTTTACAAGTTGTGTGCCCAGCCAGAACTTGCCGCTTTTTGCGCCGATATCGAGTCCGCCCTCATCGTAGACCCGTAGGTCGTTTGCCCGCCGGGCGGCCAATAGCAGCCGATACAAGAGTTTCCGAAAGTGCAGATAGTAAGGCGCCGTGCCGGTCGGTATATACTCAACGCCCGTTTCGCTGTCGGACTGCATATTCAACAACTCGTTGTCGGATGGATAAACTTCCGCCATAGAATTCTCCTTGCGTTTAGCCCCCAGGCCTGCCCTGAGCGAAGTCGAAGGGTTTACCCTGGGGGTTTTCTATTGTATTTGCAAAACTAATTCATTTGTCTGGGCATTGAACGACAAGATGGTTAACCCTTCGGCGGCTCTTGCCGCCGGCGTCACGGTGACAGGCCCTACTTCACTCGCGGCACTTTCGTTGCCGGCCTGGTCGAGGACTTTGACGCCAAATTTGTAAGCCCCGGCCGGCAGCGGCTGGCTTATCCATTCGAACGTGTCGGCGTCCAGGCCGAACGCATCGCTGCCAAAGATTCCCTTTCCGAAGCCCACCGCCGCCGCCGAATCCCAGCCGAAGTCGCCTATTCCGAAGCCGGCCATTGCGAATCCCGCCTTATCCATCCAACTTGGCCAGATTTGGATCGGGCAATCATTGAGCGGCTGGTCGTAATCGATTTGGCCGCTGCCAGCGTCATAGAAAACGTTCGCGGTCGCACCAGCCGGCAGATTCTGACTGCGCAGTAAACTTATCTTCACCCGCCCGCTATCGACCGGCGGTTGAGCAATTTCGCTGCCGAAATCGACGTGAGCCTGCTCGGCGGGCACGGCAAAAACCTCAATTCGCACCGCAGATTCAAACGAGCCGGGTATCTGCACGATCATCTGTCTTTGCTCGGTGTCAATCGTTGCCCCTGCAAATCGCCCGTTGACGTAAACCTGGTGCAGCATGTCACTATGGGATGAGCGCCACCTTACCAGCGCTATCCTCGGGGCAGCGACATATTCGCCGTCCTGCCGGATGCCGGCCGGTAATTCACGTGCCGTGACATTCTCTATTCCTTCGCTGATAAGTGACATTACGTTTCCTTGGTTATGAACCCCCCAGTAAACTGGGGGGCCAAATATCCTTTTTAGGCAAGTTGCGTATAGACGATTTCGTAATCGACTTCGAGACCGCCACCGCTTACCCGCTCGTCAGTTACCTTGAAGACATCCAGCCGAATATTTTCAAACGTCTGTTCGCCGCCAATCTCAAGCGTGTGCGTGTCACCATCCATATAGGCCGATATGGCGTCAATTCTATCCTGCATTTGTGACCGGCTTTGGGCCCGCAGTGTCCCTTTTTGCCTGACCTTTCGGCTGCGTTTGCCCAGGTCTATGCTAAGCAGGCCGTCCAGCCCGGATACCGCTTTCTCAACACCGGCTCGGCTAATACTATCCGGCTCG
>JAFNGF010000085.1 GCA_017885385.1 Planctomycetota bacterium | reverse complement strand
TTCTGCATACCATTTGCGGAATTTGCCGGTATGCGGAGCATACCCTACCGCCGGATTATATATGAACTTTCGGTCGCCCTGCACAAAACCAGCCGGTCCTTGCTGCATCCAGCCGGAGAAATAAACCTTGCGGTTCTTCGGAATGTCCGCCAGTGCGTTCACGCCGTCAAAACCCGCAGTGCCGGCATCAAAACCCAATAGGCCCAGCAGAGTTGGCGTCACATCGACGGAGCTAACCGGTTCTACTACTTTAGTGCCCGGTTCAACCAAAAATGGAGCGCGTATCACCCAGGGNNGCTATTCGTTCATGCCCGAGCAGCCCGTGCTCGCCGAATGCCTCGCCGTGGTCTGCGATAACGCAAAGAATCGTTTTGTCCGCAAGATTCAGATTGGCAAGCTCCACGTCCAGCGCGGCCAAAAACTTATCGGTGTAAAAGATCGCCTGCCGATAACGGTCTACCGGCTCTCTGGCCGGCGCGGCAAACCACTGCGGCACCTCATACGGATCGTGTACGGCNNCACCAAGAAAAAAGGCCTCCCATCAGCCCTTATCCATTCGGTAATAGGTTTCAACATCGAGAACTCGTCGCAGGCAAGATAACCCAGAAAGCTGTTGGGGTCATTCAGGTCGTCTCGTGTCCAGAATTTGTCGAATCCAAGATTGTAGACCAATCCGGGCCGCGACTCGAAGTTGCCTTTTGCCGACTGGAAAAATGCGGTGCGGAAACCCAGTTTATGCTCAACAATGGTAGCGATGCTTGCATAATTTTTGGGGGCGGGGACCGTCTCGGCAATATCACAAGACACGGAAGGAAACCGACCGGTAAGCAGGGCGAACAATGCCTTGGTAGTGTGACTGACGGTCGAACGAGCATTCGTAAATTCGACCCCTTGCCGGGCCAAACTGCCAAGATACGGCGTCAGTGACCGGCCTGCGGCCGGAATCTCGAATTTGCCCAACGAAGTGAAATTGTACTGTACACCTTCAAGGACAACTACAACCACGTTGTGATTCATCTGCCGAGCTGTTAGCGCGGGCTCTATCTGGTCAAAGGCCGGTATCGTGCGCGTAGCTTTGGCAAAATCCGCTCGGGCCATAAGACCGAAATCGGGCGAGATAAAACTGATGATAGCTGTTGCCTGACAGTTGAAACGCAGCCCCACAGAAGCCAGTTGCGCCGACCCTCGCCCCGCGGGCGTGCCGCGCGCTGCCGCAGCAGCGAGAACTACAATGACGGAGATAATGACCCTGCCGGGAAAACGCCTACGGCTGTAATTCGGGTCCGCCGGCCTTGCCAAGACGAAGAACAAAAAGCTAAGAGCAACCACACTGGGCCCAAGCAAGGCGACCGCTGCGCCGGGCATCTTTACAAGATTAACCGCAACGATCCCTAATGAATTCAGCGGGTCTCGAAACAATGGCAGAAGCTCTGCCGGCAATATCTGTGTTCCGGTCCTTATGAGCCAGGCTGCATTCATAACCGACCAGGTGCACACAATACCGGCTATAATCACACATGTCCGTAGATATGCACGTCGCGGCCAGCGAAAACAGACCATTGCCAGAATGACTTCCAGGCCCAGCAGCACAGAGACATCGGCGAGTATCCAGCTAAAGTACTCGCTGATACGATCGTAACGCCATGAATGAAACAATTTCACTGCCAGCGTGCAGAATAGCGCCGCGAACATAATTACGCTGTAAGCCCGCGGAGCCAAAAGTCCGTACAGCCGACGAAGCGCCAAAACATATCGGTTCGGCTGAGCCGGCCGACGTCCGGCGTCCCGGCACGCTTGGGACTGTGAGTATTCTGCGCCCATAACCGTAGGATACAAAAATCAGCCGCAAATTACAAGAGTAACTGGCCTGCAGCCGGAGTTTCAAATCCCTTCGACCCTTCAGCTCGGTTCAGGGCAAGCTTTTTTCGCTCAGGGCAGGGAAAATGAAAGGCGGTGTTTGATGAAAACGGGCGGGAATTTATTGGCGGTAGCAGCAATAGCCGTATGTTGCCTCGTAGTTTGGTTCTGTGCATCGATCAAAGGCAGCCCCAAAACCTATGAGGTTCAGCCCTGGATTACAGTGCCGGAATATCGGACCGAGGCTGCCCGTGCTATGGATGCCTATGAGCACCTGATGGACCGATATGTGGACCTGACCGAACGGAGCTTGTTCAATGTCAGCACTGATGTACGCGAAGTATTGAAAAAGCTGGACGGCGTCGACCAGAAACTTATAGAACTTTGCGCCAGAATAGCCAGAATCGAAAAAACACTTGGCATCGAGCAACCTGCTGCTTCTATCGAGGCAAAGCCTCAACCAACACCTCCTGACAACACAGCAAACGAGAAATCTTCGGCCAGCCCAATGGAAAATTGAAGATTGACAATTGAAAATCTTCAATTCACAAATAAGGGCAGGAAAAAGATGGGCAAATATTTCATTATAAGCCTTGGGGTGGTACTGACTTGGTCGGTAATACCTCGTCGCTCGTCGCTCGGATCACGGGTTACGAGCGACGGGTCACGGGTTCTGTCGGCTCGGGACAGGCAGAAGTGCGCCTGAAAACAAACGTGGGCTCGATCGAGATAAAGTAGTCCACCAGACGGACGGCGGATAAATCCACTCTGTTCGCCGGCGCCGCAAGACAAACGGGGCCTATCCCGATGTGCCGGGATAGGCCCCGAAATGGTGCAAAGGTTTAGCCCCCGCTCTTGTCTTCGACAAG
>JAFNGF010000084.1 GCA_017885385.1 Planctomycetota bacterium | reverse complement strand
ACGGCCAAGATGGCCGTGCCACTTCAGGTGACCGCATCTGCTCGCGTAAAAGCCGCAACGATTCTTCGTGGGCCTCCGGCGATGCCAGGCCGGGATACGCGTGCAGGTTGAGAGCATCTACCCAGCGCAAACCACCGATTTCGATAAATTCCTTGGTGTACGTGGTCGGATGGCCGGCAATGCCTCCAATAACCAACGCATCAGGGTCAACTGTCTTAACTGCCTGGTAGGCCGCCCGCAGCAGTTGCACATAGTCTTTGACCTGGTAGCCTTTTGAGCGCGGCAGAGCGTAAGAGGTGTAAATGGGTTCGTTTAGAATCTCCCATACGCCGAGCCGCTCTTTATAATGCTCAACCGTCTTGCGCACATAGGCGGCAAAATCATTTACGTCCCGCGGCATATAGGCTATCCGCTCCCTGCCGGCAGGATAATCTTCGGTCACTTTGACCTCTGGCCCCGCGCTCGATGACCAGTTGCTCGAAGGAAAGGGCAGAAGCGGCAGCACCTTGAGACCCCGCTGCAAAACCCGGTCGATTTGGTAGTCGCATTGCGTGAAGTCGAACTTGCCCTTTTGCGGCTCTACATCGTGCCATTTCAGCGACCAGTCGCGGAACCAGCAAAGCCCGATTTGCTTGCTTAAACCCAACAAATGGGGCCAAGGATACGCATGATTCATTCCGAACAAGCTATCCGAGCCGGTGTAAGGCTCAATAATAGCGAACCGCATCGGTCTGGTAAGTACCACTTCTGCGCCTTCGCCGCGCAGATGCAGGCGATAAAAGCCCTTTCGCTGTACGCCGGTGGGGATGCTCACTCGTGCTGTCCGCTCTGGCGGAATATCAACCGGCACAGTAGATTCGTAAACAGTGGCGTCGTCGAAATCTGTCGTATGGGCGTGGAGTTTAACAGACTGGGCAACTTCTCCGGCATTGAAAATCGTAGCCGTCATGCCCCGCCTGCGCGGGGCCAAGCTTGCCCCTGCGGAAGCAGGGGGCTCGTCGCCGTAGGGAAAGAGATTTCCCAAGCGATTTGTTTCCAGCCCGACTTCTACAGTCGCCCTTGTCTGGTAGGGCGAAGCCTGCGAGCCTTTCTCTAACTGCGCCGCGTCAATCCACAATGTCCCCGCTTCCTTTTTCGATGCCTCTAAATCCAGGCCCAAAGCGACGAAAATCTGTTCAGCCTGCGGTCGGAAGGTAAAAACGTAGCGCTGCCAGTCAGTTTCGAACTGCACCTGCCGGCGTAAACTCTGTCCCAACGCCTGTCTTATCGACAGCACGCCGACCAAGTCCTGGGAATTGGCTTTCATATATGCAGACAGTGTGTACTGCGTACCCGGCTCTACGGAAATCCAGCCAATATTGGCCAACAACGGGGCCTTGACCGGAACCCGGTACAGCGGAAAATAATCGAAATAATAGATGGGAATATTCTCCGGCGTCAGAGCGATTTTGAAACTTGACTTGTGGAACTTCGCGTTGGCATCGTCCACGGCGCCGACAAGCTGATTCAGATTGCCTCCCCAGCCCGGCAGATCGGCAATACTTCCCCAGCCGGCTGTGCCGCACTCGAAGCTGCTATTGGGCAGAAGATTCACAGCCGTGCTGGGCGGGATCACATCAGTGAACCGTTTTCTAATTGGTTCGCAAGGCTCTAAACGAACGTTGTCCAGCCAGAGGGCCCCTGTTGAGGTGTACCAGAATTGTAGGCGGATGTGCTCGGTGATTGTTTGCGTGGCCTGAAAGACAAACTCAAACTCCTTCCACCCCTCGATTTCACTCGGGGCAGGCTTTTTGACCGGCACCCTAAAGGATTCACGCAAACCAGTGTCGTACCACGATTTCGTGTCCGATATACCCACGTACACGACCTGGCCGGGGATGCCCTGCTGTTTGGCGGCAAAAGAAATCCTGTACCAGTTACCCTTCTGGAGCTTGAGCGTATCGGTCTGGCAAAGCATCGCATGGCTTGCCGAGGAAAGGTTGGTGAACTGCGTACAGGTGAGCCTTTGACTGAATCGGCCCGTGAATCCAACGTCCCGCCCCCAGGTGACAGTGACGCCCTTGTCGCCGGCGAATTGCCAGTAATCCGCCATTCCATCGCCATCGGCGTCCTGCTCGAATCCTCCGTTTCTAACCGTGTTCTGCCCCGCGGCAAGCGCAGCCAACTGCGTTTGACCCCCGTTTCTGTCTTCGCCAGAAGACACGGGGGCCGCCGAGCAGGCTATACCGACTATCAATGTAATAGGCAGCAGACTCTTCATGTTTGAGTCCCGACCTGCCTCTGCTTTCGCAGGGGCAAGCCTGCCCCCGCGCAGGCGGGGGTCGAGGCAGCAGGCAAGTCGGGATCATTCGATCCTGAACAGAATGCCAACAAATATGCTATGAGCGTCTTCCACAATGTCGTTAATACCGCCATCGTATATCTGGTACTGGTACTCGAAGAATATGCTGACCGACCTGCTTACAAAGTACCTTACCCCCGCCAGAGGGCCGTACATTATGCCTTGCTCGTCACGCCTGTAGGAGTCGTAGACCGCATAATTAAGCTGACCTCCAGCGTAGGGAACAGTCGTCAGGTCCGGCGTAAAGTGGTATTTCACGTTCCCACCAAAACTATATAGGTCGAGGTCCTTCGACCAGTTTCCCATGCCGTGAACGCCAAACTCGATCTGGCGGGTGTGAAAATAGCCCAGCCCGACAGCCAAGGCGCCGGAATCCTCGTAATCAGCATCCCCGGCAGCGCCGCTCTCAAAGTTGATACCGGTCCAGTTGCCAAAGATTGCAAGCTCGGTTGCACCCTTTTTTATATCCGCATTTGCACTGCCAATCAGGCCAAATCCTACAATCAGTAAGACAACCAAACAGCGTCTCATAATGATCTCCTTGAATTCATGAACCGTCTGATCCTTTCTTACGTTGCGAACGATTATTGCCTTGGCGAAATCTATGCAAGGCTGCCTAACATTTCGTTTTATTCCCTACAGACTTTCGGTTCTTCAGCCATCTATTTACGCTGCTTCACTCAGTGTCAACACTTCTTGGAGCAATTCGTTACTCTTTCAAGAATCTGATACTACTGGTTCTGCAAAACTTCGATCATTGCGGCTATATTTTCAGCCTTTGCATCGGCAGGAATATCGTGCGCAGGCGATGCGATGTATCCACCATTTTCGCCTACGACTTCGATAAGCCGCTTGACCTCGTCTTTGACCTCGGCAACGGTCCCGTACGGCAGCGTTCGCTGCGTGCTGATTCCACCGTAGAAACAAAGTCGCTCGCCGTAGAGCCTTTTCATTTGGAACACATCCATTACTTCCGGCTGGAAGGGATTGAAAATATCCAGCCCACATTCAATCAAATCCGGAAAGAGCTCATCGACCTTGCCGCAGCAGTGAATCATCACATATTTGCCCTTTGATTTGGCCAACTGATACATTTCTTTGATCCTGGGCTTAATAAATTCGCGCCATAAATCAATGCCCATGATCAATCCCCGCTGATGCCCCCAGTCGTCTCCAAGGCGGATTATGTCGATATCCAGCGAGCAGGCATGCTCAATGATGCCAAGATTGTATTCAAGAATCTTGTCGAGCAAAAGATTCACGAAATGCTTATCGGTCAGCATATATATTAGCAGATTCTCCATTGCGACTAAGGTCCAGGCTCGTTCAAAGAGCGCAAAGCCCAGGCTGACCAACGTAGCGCCATCTCCGGCTTTCTTGACAGCCTCCTTAATGAAATCGTACCGCGTTGGATCGTTGGGGTCGGGCCATTGAAACTCATTGATGTTTTGCGGCGTTACCAGTTGATTGCAGGGCACGCCAATATCTTTGTCAATAGTGCGATTCCACCGCACTCCGAACTCGTCCTGCCAGATATCAGGCCCGACCAAACGATAGCGCACGTTGCGCGGGTAGGGTCGGAACCAGGTAAAACAATTTCCCAGCTTCGAGTCGAATTCCGGGTCGCCGTAGTACTCTGCCATTTTGGCGTGGGCCTTTTGCGTGAATCGAATATCGTAAGGCACTTTGTCGGGCTGCCGATGATTTAGTGCGGTAAGAACTCGCTCAAGGGTTTTCATCCTTCTACCTTGCTCAGAGCCTGCCCTGAGCCTCCCGAAGGGACGGGGTCTATACCATCCTGCAATCTTAACCGTCCCGAGCGCAGTCGAGGGAACTACTCATGACCGAGCAGACCCTTCGACCGGGCTCAGGGCACGTCTGTGNNGGGCCGATGCAGTAGACGGCGTCCTCTGACCGGATAAATATGTGCTTGTTCGATACAGCCGGACTCGCGCAGCACTTTTCTTGGAGCTCGTTCTGGGCGACAACGTTAAACTCACCTGCCGCGTCGACGATCGTGGTCCTGCCTTGTTCGGACAGAAAGTAGATTTTGCCGTCGACCCAAATAGGCGAAGCGGAGTACCTTCCCGCCAGGCGATTTCTCCACAAGACCTCGCCTGTCGCCGCGGCCAGGCACTTGGCGACGCCGCCCTCGGTGACCAAGAAAAGATAGGGCTTAACGTAAAGCATCGAGGGGACCATCGGAACATCGTCTGCAGATTCCCACGCAATATGGCTCTGCGTGACATCGCCTTTGCCGCCTGTGCGGATGGCACGAATTGTAGGCTGGCCAAACCCCGATGTGGCAAAGATTAGCCCGTCGCCGATGACGAGAGAAGGTACGACCCCTTCGCCGGTGCTGGCGACCGTCCACAACCTTTCGCCGGTTTTAAGGTCAAATCCCTGCACGACGTCACCTGCGGAGCTAACGAGCTGCTCCTGGCCGTCTTGGCTGAGAATCTGTGGTGTGACGTGAGCGATGCGAGAGCTGCCTCGCCGAGCCTTCCAGCGCACCTGGCCGGTGTTTTTATCCAGGGCAATTATGACCGCCTGGTCCCACGGCTTTTGCCAGCCGATCGCTTTATCGGGACCGGGGCTGCTGCCGTCAAACGGGGCTATTAGCAGGTCCTGGTACAGAATCAGCGAAACTGCCAGCCCATGCTCGCTGTAATAGTGGAAATCGCGGTTGGTCCAGATTACGTCCCCCTCCATCGAAACCGCGGCAAAACTACCGTCATAAGCCAGCACGTACACCCGCCGCCCATCGGTTACGGGCGTGGATGAGGCATAAGAGTTCTGCGGCGATTTGTGCCCGGGCTCTTGCTGGAGGACCTGTTTATCCCAGAGGATATTTCCCGTCCATCGGTCGATGCACACCAGCCGAAAGGATGCACCTTCATCCGTTGCGGTCGTCACGAACACGCGATCGTCAAATACAATAGGTGACGACCAGCCGTTGCCTGGCACGGGCGTCTTCCAAAGGATGTTAGACGTTTGGCTCCACTGGGTCGGGACATCCTTTTCCCAGGATATACCCTGCCCCGTTGGCCCTCGAAAACCAGGCCAATTCTCGGCCCACGACAAGTTGGCTACGGTGACAACAAAGGCCACCGACCAACATGCCAGGACCAGTTTGCTTCGACACGCCTGTCTCACTGTTGCCAACGACTCCGAATAAACCCGGCCAGCAGATTTACAATTGTCCCTTTTCAATCTGCAATTGTCAATTGGTTATCCCGTGCCTGCCGGCTAACTTAGTCATTTCAGCGGGACCCTTTTGGCCGGCCCAGTGAAGGGGCGTCTCGGCATTAATATTCTTGGCGTTGACGTTGGCGCCTTTGGCAATCAGTAAGCTGACCACGTCTTTGTGGCCCATACCAGCCGCCCAGTGTAACGGGGTTTCACCGCTGCTTTCCGGGGCGTTCACATCGGAGCCTTTATCAATTAGAAGCGCGACTAAATCCCGGTGACCACCAAGAGCCGCGCAGTGCAGAACGGTCCAGCCTGCGTTGTCTTTCATATCTACCGCCGCTCCCCTGGCAATCAGCAGGTCCGCAACATCCTTGTGCCCTTTCAGAGCCGCCAAATGTAACGCGGTCTGGCCGTAGCCATTTTTCTCGCCCATCGCCGCTCCCTTAGAAATCAATAGCTCAGCCAAATCCTTGTGGCCATTCAAGCAGGCGATATGAAGAGCAGTCTGGCCGGAACTGTCTTTAGCGTTGACTTCCGCCGCCTTGGCAATTAACAGCTCAACCACCTGGATTCGGTTTCCGAGTGTTGCGCTGTGCAGAGCGGTTTGGCCATTATTGTCTTTGGCGTTGACGGCGGCTGCCTTATTAATCAGCAAATCTACGACCGCCGTGTGGCCGGCCAGCGCAGCTATATGCAGGGCAGTTTGCCCGCTGACATCCTGGACGTTCACGTCGGCTCCCTTAGCGACAAGCAAATCCGCCACATCTGCGTGCCCCATAGCTGCCGCTTTATGCAGGGGCGTTTCGCCGCCATCCTCTTTGGCGTTTACGTTAGCCCCGCTGGCAATCAACACCGCTGCAACATCCTTGTACCCGTAGACGGAGGCCGCGTACAAGGGTGTCTGGCCATGTTTGCCTTTGGCATCGACCAGGGCGCTCTTGGCGATTAATAGACGCGCGACCTGCTCCTGGCCTCTGGCAGCAGCTTTGTGCAGGGGCGTTTCGCCATCGCTGTCTTTTACGTTAACGTCTGCTCCCCGGCCAAGCATAAGTTCGGCAACGCTCGCATTGCCTGCAAGAGCTGCGCAATGCAGGGCAGTCCAGCCCGCCTTATCGTTTGCGTCTACACGTGCTCCCTTAGCAAGCAGCGAGCCGACTACATCCTTGTAGTCCCCAATGGCCGCTAAATGCAATGCGGTTCTGCCTTCGCTGTTTTTCTCGCCAAGCTCTGCTCCTTTGGCCAACAAAAGACCGGCGGTCTCCTGCCGGCCCTGCGACGCTGCACAATGCAGGGCGGTCCAGCTCTGGTTATCCTTGGCGTTTATGCTTGCTCCTTTGCTTATGAGTGCCTCTGCAACAGCAGTATGGCCTTTCATTGCCGAGATATGCAGGGGGCTTCTGCCATCCTTATCGGCCGCATTAACCTTTGAGCCTTTGTCAATCAAAAGCTCGACTACGTCGCGGTGGCCGCCGGCAGCCGCATAATGCAACGCAGTCCAGCCCTCGCTATCGTTGGCATCCACCTGTGCTCCTTTGGCGATAAGCACCTCCACGATATCCCTGCCGCCCTCGGCAGCCGCTACATGCAGGGCGGTCCTGCCGTACTTATTCTTGGCGCCCACCTCCGCTCCCTCAGCAAGCAGCAGCCCGACTACATCCTTGTGGCTGTCAGAAGCCTGCTGGCTTGTGCCGGCAGCCACACGCTTTTCTACAGACCTGGATTCGCTCCCCTCGACTACGTTCGGGACAGGCTGGTTTGGGTCGCCCGCCCCTACGGCTGCCGGCGCATCTTTTTGCGCAGGCGCAGCCGAGCCAGGCGTCGTCCAGGCCAACAGAATTGCCAGCCCAACAACAAGATACTTGATATTTCTCATAGCCAACCTCCTCCATTACGGATTGTCTGATTACCCTGCCCCTGCTTTTGCAGGGGGCAGGCTCGGCCCCGAGCAGCCGGGGCTCGGTGAAGTTTCCTCAAACAGACCTAATAAGATTATTATAGCAAGAACAATCTAAAATACAAACAATTTTTTTCGGACCTACCGTACCCCAAAGGCCCCGGGACCACCCTGGCATCTATGCAGTGTTGTCCTTTGTGAATCCTCTCAAGCATACTCTTT
>JAFNGF010000083.1 GCA_017885385.1 Planctomycetota bacterium | reverse complement strand
CGCCGCCGTCCATCCAGCCGGAGAAGCCCAGTATCAGCCGAGGGTTATGAAGTTTTGGCTTCTTGTGGATGTACAGGTTGCCGGATGCCATGATTTGCTCTCTGAGCCTCACAACAGTCGCTCTTTTACCTCATATCGCCAAGTTAATCCAGATAAATTCGGCAGTCAAGAGAAATGGGTATTTCGGAACTCGTGAATCGCTAAGCGTATCTCATACGGTGATCTGGCCTTTACATACTCGATTCCACATTTGAAAGACAAATTTCCCGCAAGAAAGTCGTCTGCTGACGTCAAGGTAATTGATGAATTGGTTCTTGACCATTCTAGCCAAAGTAGTAGAATTGGCTAGGAGTCTGTCCGAGTAATAGGCCTTGAGATTCATAAGTACTTATAAATAAAACACTTAGCTGTTTCGAACCCGAAATAATTAAGTTCTTTATTGGTAAAGACTTACGTATTTTTAGAGAGATTACTCAGACACACTCATAGACTCCTCCCGAGGGAAGAATCAACCTTCCAGAGGAATCGCATCTGGTAGCTGGTGCGCGGGGGTTGCCGTCGTTCCAAGGTATTTGAAAGCAGGCTGCCGATGAGCGAAGCAGAGGCAAAAAGTGAAAAGTCGCGCGGTAAGGAGGAATTGCCTTCGACCGCCAGTTTTCCCGCCTCAGCCATAGGACCTGGCAGCCAGATCGGCCGTTTTCGGGTTGAGCACGAATTAGGCCGGGGCGGAATGGGGATCGTCTACTTGGCCCACGATACGAAACTCGACCGTCCCGTTGCCATCAAGAGTCTACCAGCCGAACTGACTGGCAACGCTATGATCCGCAAGCGATGGAAGCGCGAGGCCCAAGTCTTAGCTTCTTTGAATCATCCGAACATCGCCACAATCTACGAAGAGCTGGAGGAGGCCGAGGGCGTCGGCTGTCTAATTCTCGAATACGTTGCCGGTGATACCCTAACCGAGCGAATAGCACAGCGCGGCCTTAAGTTACAAGAGGCGTTGTCGATCGCTCTGCAGGTTGCTGAAGCAGTTGCGGCCGCACACGAGAAGGACATTATACACCGCGACCTGAAGCCAGGTAATATCAAGATTACACCTGAAGGGAGGGTCAAGGTCCTGGATTTCGGGCTGGCCAAAGCAATAAAAAGTCAATACCCTGGCCTGCGAAGCACCACAACTGAGCCCGGCAAGATTTTCGGGACGCCGGCCTATATGAGCCCGGAGCAGGCGCGCGGCAAAGAGGTCGATAGTCGCGGCGATATTTGGTCGTTTGGCTGTGTGCTCTATGAAATGCTTACAGGAGAGGTTCCCTTCAAAGGCGAGACGGCTTCCGACACGCTGGCCAACATCCTCGATAAAGACCCCGACTGGCAGGTGCTGCCCCAAACGACACCGGCGAACATCCAGGTTTTGCTGCGCCGCTGCCTTGAGAAGAACCCTCGCTCGCGGCTTCAGCACATAGGAGACGCAGTTATCGAAATCCGCGAAACACTAAGCCCACCATCCACCGCACCACCTATGACATGTCCCACTTTGGTTTCGCTTGAGCCAGGTGTTGCTGCTAAGACGAGGTTACGAAGAATAGCGATGATTATTGGTGCGACAATCATCGTGGTCGCGGCTGGCATTGCCGTATGGCTTGTTAACAAAAAGCTGGCTTTGCCTCTTTCGAAGGAAATCCGGCTGGTGGTTCTGCCGTTTGAGAATCTGGGACCTTCTGAGGACGAGTATTTTGCCGCCGGCATTACTGATGCTATCACCGCTCGTTTGGCCAGCATTCATGGGCTGGGTGTCATCTCACGCCAAAGCGCAATGCAGTATAAAAAAAGAGAGAAAAGTGCACAGCAGATAGCTAACGAGCTGCGGGTTGATTATATTCTGGAAGGAGCGGTCCAGCGTGAGCGGCCCTCCGACCCAAATAGCAGGGTCAGAATTATACCTCTACTTATCAATGCTTCCAACGACACACACGTGTGGGCACAAGCCTACGATAACGATATGAGAGAAGTTTTCCAGGTTCAGTCCGACCTGGCTGAGCGGGTGGCACAGGCACTGGATATTACCCTGGCTGAACGTGAACGGCAGGCACTACGGTCCAGGCCAACAGAAAACATGGAGGCCTATGACTATTTTCTTCGCGGCAACGAATACCGGCACCGAGGTGCGGAAGAAAATGATTTCAAGATAGCCATCCAGATGTATGAGAGGGCAGTCGAGCTGGACCCCAAGTTTGCTTTGGCCTACGGTCAGCTCACAAGGACTCACGCAATTATGTATTGGTATTACTATGATCGAACCGAGGAACGCCTTGCTATGGCAAAGAAGGCCGTGGATAGAGCTTCACAGCTTGCTCCTGATTCGCCAGAAACACATCTGGCTTTGGGAAGTTATTACTACCATGGCCAGTCGGATTGGGACCGTGCCCTGGAGGAGTTCGCTATCGCCCGGAAAAACCTGCCTAACGACAGCGATCTGCTGAGTTATATCGGTTATGTTCAAAGGCGACAGGGGAAATTCGAGGAGGCGTTAGCCAATATCAAGAAAGCTTCCGAGCTTGACCCTCTATCTAACCATCTAACCCTTGAGCTCGGGGGTACGTTTATGGTGATGCGTAACTATCCCGAAGCAATGCGCTGTTTTAACAGGGCTATCTCGCTGGCTCCCGATGTGGCGCGTCCGTATGGTTACAAGGCCTCGCTATACCTGCTCCGGGAAGGCAGCACCAAGAAGGCACGTGCAGTCGTGGAGGAGGCGTTGAAAACCATTACGTCACCAGAAGAGTCTTCGATTGTCAATTCGCTGATCAATTTCGATGTGTACGAGGGGGACTATCAGAAGGCTTTGAACCGGCTCTCTTTGAAATCAGAGGATATTAACAGCCAGGATTCCTTTATCCCCTGGGCTATACGATGTGCAAGCATCTATGGGTACATGAACGAAAATGAGTTGGCGAAGAAATATTACGACGAGGCTCGAAGCATTCTGGAATCCAAGATAAAGCAGCAGCCCGACGATGCGCGTTTTCACAGTGCCCTCGGCATCGCCTATGCGGGTTTAGGCCGCAAGCAGGATGCAATCCGCGAAGGAAAGATAGGGGTTAACTTACTTCCTATAACCAAGGAGGCCATGCGAGGCTATCGTCGAGTCAGTGATTTAGCCCGGATATATGTGATGGTTGGCGAATTTGACCTCGCCATCGACCAGATTGAATTTCTGCTGTCTATACCTGGCGAGCTATCGATTCCCTTACTGCGACTTGATCCGGTTTGGGCCCCGCTGCGCGAGCATCCTCGTTTTAAGAAGCTCCTGCAAGAGGAGAAATAACTTATTCCAGCCGGCAAATCACACGCGGATAACGTCGGCGGTTTGCATAAGCCGGCTGGTGTTATCGCGTTCGGCTGTGCCTCAATAAAAGTCACGAGCGGGGAAGGTGCCTACGGATTACTTGGTGTGTAGCCTAATTTGCTCCAGACGGCTCTTTGCACCTTGTGCAGATCGGGATTGCCCGGCGAATTAGATTGGCCGCCGTTGCGGCCGGTGTTCTGCCAATAATCATAGTCCATCTCGGCAATCTCTACCGTGCGCGGGTCCTTCCACTTCCAGTATTCACTACGCCCATCAGCAAAAGCAACATTCGTGCCGTCACCATGCCGGGCGGTAATCTGGTCCCACCACCGCTCCTGGTCGTACCAAATCGTCCAACTGTTGGGACTCAGCCGACCCTCGTCCAGGAAAACCATCCTTTCATTGGGTCTCCTGATCTGCGTTCTTCGATAGATCATCAGACTTTTGGTTCCGGGTATCCCCTCGTAGCCATTCATTGCGTCCACTATGGCGTATGTCACCGTCTCTCCACGGATCCCTGTCGGACACTTGAAGAGCGCCACATCCGGACAGTAGGGGTACAGAAGCCCTGATTTGAGGCCGGTTATTTGCGTCTGTTCGGACACGCCGCGACCCAGCCATCTCACCCAGGCGTCATTACGCCCCGTATCGGCGTGGACGATCTTGTCATCATTTTCATCGGCATACATAATCCAGGCCATCGCCAACTGCCTAAGATTGTTAAGGCAGGATGCACGTTTTCCCTGCTCTCTGGCCCGCTGCAAAGCCGGTATCAGTATCGCCATAAGTATCGCAATAATCGCAATCACCACCAGAAGCTCTATGAGTGTAAACGCCCTTTGTTTGGCCATTGTCGTACTACCTCCTTCTGCCGATGCGTGGCAGTCTACCGACCGCATGCGCAAATATGCTTTTGTCTATGATTCTACACTTTTTCTCATTACATTTTAACACCATTTGGCAAAAAATTACGTTTTAATCCAGCCCGCGGCGCTCGAAGTCAGAGATTGCTCGGGCATGGATAATGCCGGGTATCTTGATTAGTCGGGCGATTTTATTGCGTTCGGCCAGGCGAAAATGTGCAAAACCCCGTCGGAATCAACGTTCTGAACCCTTTTTTCGCCAGCAACATTCGTAACACGCTGCAAATACAGAAGTACCAGCATTTCAGAAAACGCCATAAAAAATTCTCCAACCTTTGATAATATTCTTCTTGACGAGAAAGCAGGTAATCTGGTATAAATCAAGTGATGTAAAAAGGGTGGTTTGCGGACTTTGGCCATCTTCCGCAAGGAAGAGAATAAGGTCAAGCGAAGAACAGATAGAGAATTGGGACTCTTAGAGAAAGAAGGAGGAGCAGGTCATGTGTAGAGCATCGGTATTGTTTGTTGGCGCCGCCTTAATGCTGGTCTTGGCGCCCGCGAGTCATGGCATCGTGATAGGCAACTTCGAACAGCAGATGGACAGCTTTGGCCCGACCTGGGAGACGCCGGCCCCAACATTGACTTATAGCACAATTGGAGCAACGTTGGGCAGCAGTAGTCTCGCCATACAACCCAATGTAAACGGTTGGCAATGGTCTATTATGCACGAGGGTATTTTGGACCTCGCTGCCAACAATATACTTTCGCTTGACGTGACGTGGGTCGCGGCAGAGTGGGGAGCAACTCCGTGGTGCAACTTCAAGGATATCGCTATTAACAGCGATGCCCCCAGTGGTTGGCAGCAGTATATCCCCACCGATCCGGCCAATCCGAGCTACCCTGGTGGCTGGGATCCCGCAGGCTGGGGTGACAATACCAGGACCCTTACCTGGGACCTTTCGGGCTATAACGCGACCGGTGCCACGTGGATGCAGTTGATTTTCTCCACGAACTTCGGCGGCAGTACCCCAGGCAAGTATTACATCGACAATGTGCAGTTGATTCCTGAGCCGGCGACGATCGGCCTGCTTGGCTTGGGCGCACTGGCTCTCATTCGCAGAAAACGCTGATCATCGTGTAATATTTCGTTTGGCAAATCATTTGGCAGCAGTTCGGGGCCTATACTGACCGTGTATAGGCCCATTTCTTTTTCGCACCGAGAAGGCAAGCATATAGAACCTGCGGCTGAGGCTACATTATTGCCTGTGCAAAACACGAGAAGGAAATCTGGTTATCAGGAAATCAGGGCGCAGGGCATGAGGCGATCAGCCAACCAGGAAAAACGAAACCAACCTGATAGCCTGATAACCTGGTACCCCGATGTCCTGATACTATGAACAGAGTTGCGCGTCGTGTGGACATATCGGGGGCTACCTGCAATGACATTGTCATGCTCGGATGATGTCGGCGATTTTCATCAGGCGGGTGGTATTATCGCGTTCGGCTTCAGAAAGCTTGTCGTAAATAAACCTGATGGTTTCGTGCAGCTCGGGAATGACCACATGCTCCAACACGTTGACCCTTCGGCGGGTCATATTAAGCTCAACGGCCAACAGCCGGGCCTGCTTTCCCTTCTCCGCCAACTCAATCAAACTATCAAAAGCGCGCTCCAGAGCCATTAGTGCCACGTCCAATTCGCCGGATGTTGTCGCGAAGCCGTAGCAGATAATCTCGCCGGAGATTTCTTTCAATAGATGCGGCACCCTTACGTTCATTACGCGGGCAAAGTCGATAGTCAGGCTAAGCCTTTTGGTCGGGACTTCCAGGGCGGCTTTAGTGTGTTCCGGCTCCATCGTTGCCCGGGCCAGCATAAAGCGTCGGCAGGTTTCCAGCAGCTCTTTTTCAACCTTCTCGCGGAGCGGTTGGATCTCTCTTGCGATGCGAATCAATTGCCGGGAAAGCTCGTCACGCTTTTCGCTAAGTAAGCGATGGCCGCGCTGCGCAAGTGCGACCCGCCTTCGCAGATTCAATAGCTCCATTCGCGTTGCGTTAACATTGGCTAACATAACTCACCTTCCTAACAGCAGAGGTCGCAGAGTACGCCGCTACCTTTTGTCTTTTTTGCCGGTCGCTTACGCTCCCGGCTCTGACGTGGGCGCTGCAATCTCCGCGGTTAATCTGTCGCCCTTGCGAAATCGCGGCATATATTTTTCTATCAGCTTGACGTCTATACGCTTCAATTCGGCGTTGTCAAACATGCTCAAGAGCTCCCAGCCAAGATCAAGAGTCGTTTCAATCGCGCGGTTCTCGTAATAGTCCTGGCAGACATATCGCTGCTCGAATTTCTTGGCAAATTCCATATACTTTTTGTCCTCTTCCGAAAGGGCGGCCTCACCCATAATGCTCGCCAGCTCTTCCATCTCTTTGCCGCGGGCGTAGGCGGCGTAAAGCTGATTGCAAAGGTCAGCGTGGTCTTCACGGGTTCGGCCTTTCCCGATGCCTTTATCTTTCAGACGCGACAGGCTGGGCAAAACATCCACCGGCGGCGAAATGCCCTTTCGCTGCAGAGGACGAGACAAAATAATCTGTCCCTCAGTAATATAGCCGGTAAGATCCGGCACCGGATGAGTCTTGTCATCCTCGGGCATTGTAAGTACCGGAACGGTCGTGATAGAGCCTTTTTTGCCTTTGATTCGTCCGGACCTTTCGTAGACAGTTGCCAGGTCGGTATACAGATACCCGGGATAGCCGCGTCGGCCCGGCACTTCCTTTCTGGCGGCACTTATTTCTCGAAGCGCCTCGCAGTAGTTGGTCATATCGTTCAAAATTACCAGCACGTGCATATCCAGGTCGAAGGCCAGATACTCGGCGGCGGTGAGGGCAAATCTCGGCGTGGCAATTCTTTCGATGGCAGGGTCGTTCGCCAGGTTCAGGAACATAACCGCCCGCTCGATGGCGCCGGT
>JAFNGF010000082.1 GCA_017885385.1 Planctomycetota bacterium | reverse complement strand
CTAATTGATATGGGCGGGCACTGCATCGACCTCCTGGAGATGTTTTTTGGAAACGCTGCCAGGGTCAGCTGCTTTATTAATAATACCGTCCACGATTATAAATCGGAAGATAGCGCGGTGGCGACGCTATTTTTTGAAAACGGTGCACTGGGCACGGTCGATACCTTTTTCTGCATCCCTGATAACAGCAGCAAGAACGTGCTGGAACTCTACGGNNCGCGGCTCTATCCTGGCGCAGGGGACAATCGGCCAGGCGCCCGCCGGCGAGATGCTGGCCTTTCTGGAGCCGGATAGTAGAGATTATGACGCCGGGCAGGCGCGAGGTCAGGCTCAGGGCATCGTTATTGCGCCCGAGCCGGTAAATACTTATAAGGCGGAGATCGAAGAATTCAGCCAGGCAATCATTGACGACCGTCAGCCGCTCATCAGCGGCGAGCTGGGCCTGCGCAGCCAGAAGGTACTGGCCGCGTGCTACGAGTCCGCCAGGTCGGGTAAGGTGGTCAAAGTAAGCTAAACCTTGCGATGGATTTTACAGAGACTATCACCGAAAACACCCTGCGAGCCATTCGTTTTGAAAGGCCCGAGCACATCCCGGTCGTGTTCTGGATCAATCCTGCCTGCTGGCATCACTATCCGCGGGATGTCCTATTTGAGCTTATTGCTGAACACCGGCTCTTGTTTGCCGATTTTCCTTCGCCCGAAGCGGCACTGCCTGAATTGGCGCCTTGGGAGCGAGCCGGCGAGCCTTACACCGATTCCTGGGGCTGCGTCTGGAAAACAACCGATGACGGCATCACCGGCTCAGTGACGGGGCATCCGCTGGCGGATTGGAACGCCCTGAAAAGTTTTACGCCGCCTGACCCCGCCCAGACGAACGGCATGGGGGCCATAGATTGGTCCGCAATCAAAGACGAAGTCCAACGAGCCGGGGCTCAAGGGAAACGCTGTGCCGGCAGCCTGGAGCACGGGCACGCATTTTTGCGGCTCAGCTACCTTCGCGGATACGAAAGACTTCTGCTGGATATGGCTGATGGTGACCACCGGCTCCGGCAGTTGATCGAAATGGTCGAGACCTTCAGCATGGGCATTGTCCGGCGTTACGTTGACCTCGGCGTGGCGATGATGCGCTATCCGGAGGATTTGGGCATGCAGCTTGGGCCGATGCTTTCGCCGGAGCAGTTTAGGACATACATAAAACCTGTCTATGAGCACCTGATGGCACCGGCTTACAGTGCGGGCTGCCTGGTACACGTGCATTCCGATGGTGACATACGCGCGCTTGTGGACGATCTTGTTGTCAGTCCGCCCCGGCGGATCAATGCCCTTAACCTTCAGGACCTGGTCAACGGCGTTGATTGGATAGCCGCCAAGCTCAAGGGACGGATCTGCATTGACCTCGACATAGACCGGCAGCAAATCACACACTTCGGCAGTCCTGAGCAAATCGACAATCTAATCCGCCGGGAGGTCGAAGAGCTTGGCAGCCGTGAGGGAGGCCTTATGATGATATATGGACTATATCCGGGCGTCCCCATTGAAAATGTAAAGGCGATAATGGATGCGATGGAACTATACGCCCCTTTCTACTCTTGATCATAATGTGGACCCGAGTGGAGAAACGGTGATTTGAATTTAAGTCCTTGTTTAGCCATCGCCGGCACAACGACGGGTAACTCCCAAAGAAATTTTGGGTACGGGTAACGCGAAAGGAATCAGAGTATGAGAAAGCTCGGCGCAGCGATTATTGGTTGTGGTTGGGTGGCGGAAGAATATGTAAAGGCCTTCAAGAACGACCAGCGGTCGCAGGTGCGTGCACTTGTCAGCCGGAATCCCGCAAACGCCCAGCGGTATCGCGACCGCTACGACCTGGAGTGCACAATCGAAACTGACGCCGCCAAGATGCTTGAGCAAGAGGATGTGGATATCGTAGTTGTATGCACGCCGCATAATGTGCACACCGAATATGTGGTCGCCGCTGCGGAAGCCGGCAAGCATATCATCATCGAAAAGCCGGTAGCCTTAACTGCCCAGGATGTGCGTAGACAGCTTGACGCCGTCAGAAAAAACAAGGTCAAAACGGTGGTGGGTTTTGTGCTGCACTGGAACCCGCTGCTAATGACCATCGACCGGCTGATCGAGCAAGGAGTCTTTGGCGATATCTTTATGGTGGAGGTCGATTATCTGCACCGGATATGGATGACGACGGATTTGAAATGGTACGGCAGCCGCGAAATAAGCGGCACGGCACTTTTGACTGCCGGCATCCACGCGGTGGACGCCCTGCGCTGGTTTGCCCGCAGCGAGGCCGAGGAGGTTTTCGCCTATCAGGTAAGGACGGAAAATCCCATAGAGTATCCGGGCACAATCTCGGTTAACGTGAAGTTCAAGGATGGAAAGATCGGACGCACTGCTACGACCTTTGATGTAAAGATGCCGTACAGGTTCAACATTGGAATCTATGGCACGGAGGGCACGCTCCGAAACAACCAAATTTTTGCCCCCAAGCTATTCCCCGGCCAGAACGATTTCGCGGAGATTCCCTGTATTCTTCCCGATAGCGGCGATGTCACTCATCATCCTTTTGCCGGCGAGGTGTCGCATTTTCTCGATTGCATCATCAACGATGAGCGGCCGTTTCCTGATCTGGAAGATGCCGCCCGGACGCACGCCGTGTGTTTTGCCGCCGACCTTTCCGCCGAGACCGGCCGACCCGTAGCCATCAGCGAATTTGACAAGCTAACAAACCCCGCGTGAAACGCGGGGCTAAATATTTAGCCTGCGGTTTTACCGCAGGTTCGCCTCGTATGAAGCCAACGGTCGGATTCGGACCGACAACCGCCGGTTTACAAAACCGGTGCAGTGAAAATACAAGCCCAGATAAGACAGAAACTTACGAAGACCCAAAAACGCAGTTGACACCTGAATCTCGAAAACAGGGTGGAATTGATACCCAGAATTTGCCCGTTGACTTGGCTGAAATAGTCGCTGTCTGGCCGAAGTTACCAGAGCATATTAGGCAGGCCATTAAGGTTTTAGTCGAGAGCTATATAAGGGTAGGGGCTGGGGACCTAAAATCCTGCAAAATATCCTAATAATACCTCCCAAAACTGCGTTCTTGCCGACTACGGCTACTTGAATTTTCTTGAGATATCATACACCCAGTGAATCTCTGGTAACGTTTCTTTCTTTTTGGCATCGTATTCCAGCTTAGCATTGGCAAGTCGAACAGCAATCTTTCCAATTGCCATTGTTCCTGTAGTAAGAGCCCCAATTAATGGGTCCTTAGTTGCCGCTGTTACTATACCCCCTGCTGCTAACAGACGCGAATCAAAAGCTGCTTGTAAAAGACCTACTTTCGTTTTCAGACCGTGTCTCCTAAGTGCCGAGCGATAGTCCTCAAGTTTTTCTTCCATGATTTCAGCTATTTGCTCAGCAGATTTGCCAACCAAATCTTTATCCAACCAACGAATCAATCGCTTATATTTCTTCACGGTTTCCTTGTCTTTCTTGAACTCAAGTACTTGCTTCCACTGTAATTCATTCTCGTCCACTACCTCTAAGTTTTCTAAGGTAGCAATCAGAACGGATGTTTTGCCTGGCCTGTAAAACAGTGTTTCGGCATTTTTGGAACGATATACTGGAACTACAGACATGCCGTGGCGAGCCTTATGCTCCATTGCTAACACCCGTGCGAAAGCGTCAGCCGTGTCTAAATGAGGCGTTTTCTCGTATTCTTCTAACTCATCTAAGAAATCTCCACGAAATGCGCGGTCTGTTACATTGCAAATAAACTGCGAATAGGATTGTGCCTTTTTAGGCCGCTCACAGATAAGAATCTTGCGGCACAGATGACCGACCACACCTCCAATGTTATCTAAGACACGTCTCTCCTTGTCCGTGAAATGACGAAATCCCGCACTATCAAGACGGTCAATAAAGTCTCTATATTCTGTTGGAGACCGGATTTGGGATTCTATGAAACACCACATAAACGTGAAAAAGCTTCTCTCCAGGTCAGTGATACCCCCAAACCTAATACTCTCAGGGACATCCCAACACGAACTTCCCCACACACGGTCATAGACAAGAGCACACGTCTTTGGTCGGGCAATGGAGACCGCACACGTTTCATATTCACGAGGAGTCTTTTGAGGGGCACCCCATGCCCTTTCCAAAGAGATTATCGCAAAAGCATTTTTCAGTGACGAATTCAGGTCGCCCGTCTTGCTGAAATTTGCTTCCAAGACGCCCCACATACGGTCCAGTCCAGGGTGCCCTTTAGCAATTCGTTTGAGGCCAAATCGCAAAAGAAGCCAGCGTACTTTATCGAGGACTTTCTTTATTTCCGGCTCAGCCGTTCGGAATATAGGGTAATAAATACAGCTGTGCCATGATTTCCTAATGGTTGCGGATCCATTTTTCCAGATAATAACAGGAAGATTGCGAAATTCCGTCTTCATAAGCTGCTCCCAAATTTGCACAAGTTAATTTTACTGACGCGCCCGCGATATTGCAAGTCGCCCATAGAGGAATGGTTGCGGATGACGGTTCTACGGCAATGCAACTATACCTGACCGAACTCTATCGGGTTATCAAGCTGCTCATAGACTAAACATTCAAGACCAAAAATGAAGAAGCGAAAGTCAAGAAGCCGATTATGAAAGCCAACGGTCGGATTCGGACCGACAACCGCCGGTTTACAAAACCGGAGCTCTACCATTGAGCTACGTTGGCACGGCAGAAGACAGAGGACAGAAAACTGAGAACAGAAATCAGTCATCCGTCCTCCGTCATCAGTCTTCCGTCTGGGCCGCTATACGCTATCCGCTGGATAGATCCACGGCTTTCGATATTCACGGCGGAGAAGTCTGTTGGCTTCCGGATCGCCGATAATCTGTTCTTTCTGGCCGTCCCATTTTACACTACGCCCAATCTTGTACGAAAGCATACCAAGCAGGCTCATATTTGTCGAGTAATGTACAGCCTCGATGTCGGATACCGGGCGTTTGCCCGTCTCGATGGCGGCAAGAAAGTCCTCCCAGAGTTCCTTTATGTTCTGGTCGTCCGGCTTATGAAGCTGAGGCTCTTCGTGGATGATTTTTTCGCCTTTCCCGATGGGAAAGAACGTCCAGCCCTGCAGCCAGCCCATGTGGAAAGTGCCCTTAGTGCCGTGGAAGTAGCAGCCGACGTTCTCAGCTTTTTCCGCTGGATTGCCTGCGAACTGGCGGTGCTCCCAGTAGACGGTGAAGTTCTCGAATTCGTAAGTAGCCACCTGGTGGTCGGGTGCATCGCTGGTTTGATGCTCTTTTGTCAGGATAGGCGGGCCTTTGATTGGCCGACCGCCGGCAGAATACACGGTCTTCGGCCATTTTTCGCCCGTAATCCACAGGATTTGGTCCATCCAGTGAACGCCCCAGTCGCCGAGTGTGCCGTTGGCGTAATCGAGGTAGCTGCGGAAGCCTCGCGGATGAATGCCGCCGCCCCAGGGATTATTCGGGTCGCCGTTGTATGGCCGAAGCGGCCCCGGGCCGCACCACATATCCCAGTCCAGTCCCTTGGGCGGCTCGATATTTTTTCTTGGCTCTTCCGGACCGCCTCCATATAGTACGAACGCACGGATCATTCCGATTTTGCCGACGTTGCCGTCTTGGATGAACTTTCTGCCTGAGACATTGTGGAGCGAGACCCGCCGGTGCGTCCCGACCTGAACGACGCGTCCTGCGGCACGGGCGGCGTTTACCATAGCCCGGCCTTCCATAATCGTATGGCTGATGGGTTTTTCCACATACACGTGGGCGCCGGCCTTGACCGCCGCTATGGCACAAAGCGCATGCCAGTGATCGGGCGTGGCGACGATTGCAATATCCGGCTTTTCCTTCTGCAGCAGCTCTCGATAGTCTTTGTACTTTTTTGGTTTTTCGCCGGTGAGCTTTTCCATTTTTTCGCCGGCCGGGTCGAGGATGCGGCTATCCACGTCACACATAGCGACCATTTTGCACCGTCCGCACTGGGCCGCTACGCCGGCGATATTCATTCCCCACCAGCCGCTGCCGATAAGGGCGGTGCGATACTTTTTCTCGTTGCTTGCCCGCAGGACGTTGGGAAACCCTAACACCATGCTGGAAGCGATTGAGCCTTTCAGAAACGTTCGGCGGTTTATAGCCATATCATATCTCCCTTAATACAGAGTTGAAAAAATCTTGTTATGATGCTTAATTTAGCAGCAACTCGGCCCAAGTCAAGGGAGAACTCAAAAGGCCAGGGAGTTGACAATTGACAATTGACAATCGACAATTGAAAATTGCACACGGAGGCGAATTATGAGATCACTTTGTGCGGCTATATTACTTTTCGCGCCGATCCTTGTGTTCGCATCGTTGCCCGGCGACCCGCAGGGCCAGAGCAGCCCGCCGGATAAAGCCTATTGGGTCGATGCTATGGCCAAAGTCCACGCAACATTTACCGGGCAGAAAGGGACTTTTGCCCAATTCGGCGATTCTATTACGGTGACTCTGGCGTTCTGGACGCCGCTTCTTTACCAGCGCAAAAACGCCCCGGAGCAAATGGAACAGGCATACCAGCTCGTTAAAGAGTACCTGCAGAAAGAATGCTGGCGTGACTGGAAGGGGCCGCAGTTCGGCAACGAGGGCGGGATGACCATTCGCTGGGCGCACGAGAACATCGACGCCTGGCTGCGGCGGCTAAATCCGGAGGCGGCGCTAATTATGTTCGGCACAAACGACCTTAATTCGGTGCCGCTTGAGGAATACAAAGACAAAACTCGCGAGGTTGTAAAAAGGTGCCTGGATAATGGCACAGTTGTCATTCTCAGCACCATTCCACCATGTCACGGCTTTGTTGAGAAATCGGCGGCTTATGCTCAGGCGGTACGAGAAATCGCGCAGCAGGTGAAAGTTCCGCTTATAGACTTTCATGCCGAAATTCTCAAACGCCGTCCGGACGACTGGGATGGTGCGCTCGAAAAGTTCGCCCGATACGAGGGCTACGATGTCCCGACTCTTTTAGCCCGTGATGGTATCCATCCCAGCCATTCACAAAGCTACCACGATGATTATTCGCCGGATGCGCTAAGCTGCTGCGGCTATTCGCTTCGCAATTACCTTGTCCTGATGGCATACGCTGATGTTCTTGAGAAGCTCAATTTGGTTTCGCCGCCCAAAGCACCAGGCATCTCACCGGGTGAGGAGGCTAAGGAAAGTGCGGCACTGCATTCACCGAGACAGCGGTGGTGGCCGAGCGCTCCAGCTTTGCCGCCGCCCACAGGCCTGACGATAAAGGTCTCGAATGTGCAGCAGTTAATTAGGGCGTTCGATGAAATAGCCCCTGGCGGAACAATTCTGCTTGCCGACGGCCATTATATGATGCCTCACTATGTCGAAATCAAGACCGACAAGGTGACATTACGCGGGGCGTCTGGAAATCCGCAGCGCGTGATTATCGACGGCGCCAATAGCCGGCACGGCGAACTTATCGGCTTGAGCCAATGCTCGGGCGTTACCATCGCAGACCTGACTATCCAGAACGCGCAGCATAATGGGTTCAAGATCAGCTCCCAGACTAATGTCCAGGAGCTGACTATTTACAATTGCGTAATTCACAACATCTGGCAGCGGGGCGTCAAGTCGGTCAAAGTGCCCCAAGAAAATCGCGAGCTGCTCCGTCCGAAGCGCTGCCGGGTGCAGTATTGTCTGTTTTACAACGACCGACCAAAGCGTTTGAGCGATGATCCGGGTGACATCGCCAACGGAAACTACATCGGCGGCATCGATATAATGTGCGCTGCCGATTGGGTGATAAGTGACAATATCTTCGTAGGAATTCAAGGGCGAACTCGTGAGGCACGCGGAGCCATCTTCATCTGGCATGAATCGCAAGACTGCATTATAGAGCGCAATATTATTATCGATTGTGATGCCGGCATTTGTCTGGGCAATCCCTACCGTCCGCAGGATACACCCTACCATTGCCTGCGATGCACCGCTCGCAATAATTTCGTTACCAGGGCGCCGGAGGGCGGCATTGTCACCGTCTATACACAGGACTGTAAAGTCCTGCACAATACCATTTATGAGCCGGACAGCCGTCTGGGCCGGCTAATTCGTCTGGTTTATGACAACGAGGGCCTGGTGGTGGCCGGCAATCTTCTGGGCGGCCCGGAAATCAGAAATGAATCGTCCAGCCAGGTCGTCTTTGTCAACAATCTGGCTAAGGACCTGACCGGCGCGTTCGTCGACCCGGCACGAGGAGACCTGCACATCACGGAACGGGCTGCTGGCGTTATCGACAAAGCTAAACCTCTGCCCGATGTGCCCACCGATATAGACGGGCAACCGCGAGGTCCAAGACCTGATATTGGAGCGGACGAGTTTGTGCCATAAGTGGTGACAAGCCCGGACGGAAAATGTACGCAAAATCGGCTGGCAACAGTCTGCTGAGTAATGTATTATTGGGGGCGAATTTTCTAAGATAAGGTTTTGTGAAGGAGACCTCACTATGAAACGGACTTGTACATTCTCTTTAATCGCCATTCTGGGATATGTCCTAATTGCAGGCCGGATGCCTGCTTTACGAGCGGCTGAGGATGGCTTTGTGCCCTTATTTGCCGGCGACAGTCTGGAGGGCTGGAAGGTCAGCGACTGGTCCAACATAAACGCGCCGCAACAGGTTCAAGGCACGCCCTGGCGGATTGAAAAAGGCGTTCTATACGGCCTAAACAAACGCACCTGGATTACCTCGCCGGGAGAGTACAGCGACTTTGTCCTAAAGCTGGAATCTAAAATCGGCAAGGGCGCCAATGGCGGCATCGGCCTGCGTTTCCCGCTCGATGGCGACCCCGCCTATACGGCTATGGAGCTTCAAGTAGTTGACCACGAGGTTTACTATGGAGGCCAATCCGCGCCGGCGCAGCGGACAGCCTCTATTTACGATGAGATTGCTGCAAGCCCCGAGGTTGCCAAGCCGCCAGGCCAGTGGAACGCTTGGGAAATCACCGCCAAAGGCAGCCACGTAATCGTCGTGCTTAACGGGCAAAAAGTGATTGATGCGGATTTATCTCGTGAAACCAAAGCCCGGCAGCAGAAAGGCCCGGCTCTGGCCCAACGCCCCCTCAAAGGCCACATCGGTTTTCAAAACCTTAACGGCGAAATCACGCTGCGGAATATACTGATCAAGGAACTTGGTGCAGGAGAGGAAGGATTTGTGCCCCTATTTAACGGCAAGAATCTGGATGGCTGGGTAAATGTCAACTGTGCGCCGGAAACCTGGCAGGTCAAAGATGGCATAATCGTCTGCAGCGGAATCCCAACGGGCGTTTTGCGGACGGGAAAGCAATATGAAAACTACGTTCTGGAGTTAGAATGGCGACATATAAAAAAGGCCGGCAACGCGGGACTATTTATTCATTCTGATCCCCTGCCCGCTCCTGGGCAGCCGTTTACCCGCTCTATCGAGGTACAAATTATGGATGGCAACGGAGGCGATATTTTTGCCATTCATGGCGCGTTTATGGCCCCGGATAAGCCCCATCCGAAGGGCTGGATGCGTGCACTTCCGGCAGAGGACCGGACGAATCCCGCCGGCCAGTGGAACCATTATCGGCTGGAAAGCCGCGATGGCACCGTTACTCTGGCGGTCAATGGCAAAGTGGTCACTCGCGGCTACGATCTCAAGCCCCGCAAAGGATATATATGCCTGGAGTCCGAAGGCAGCGAGGTACATTTCCGCAACATCAGGATAAAAGAGCTGCCAGGGTCTAATCCGCCTGATGAGGAGGTGGCGCAGAAAGCCGACGGATTCCGCTCGCTGTATACC
>JAFNGF010000081.1 GCA_017885385.1 Planctomycetota bacterium | reverse complement strand
ATCTTTTTTATAGTGGTCTCGAAATCATATTCCAGCCGAACAAAATGCACCTTATTTTCAGCCACGTACACGTAACTTGCGCGGTTGTCTCGGTCTCTCGGCTGGCCGACTGAGCCGATATTTATAATCGCTTTCTCCTGCTCGGTGATCGGATAGATGCTGCGCAGCTCATCGGGCGTATAGAAATCCGGCTCACTAAGAAATACGCCTGGCATGTGGGTGTGACCGACAAAGCAAATATGGCCGACCCGCTCGAACAAAATCCGAACCTTGGGCGGATTCGTATAAACATCATCGGGAAATATGTACTCATTAACCGGCCTTCTGGGCGAAGCATGAACAAAGTCCATAACCATCGTGTTCGCTCCGAGGCTGCTCTTGAGCGAGCACCGCATCGGCAGGTTGCCCAAGAAGCTCCACCATCTATCGCCGCGGTTTCTATCCTGCTCGGCCTCCAGGACTTCGCGGGTCCAAAAGCTGGCCTGCTCGGCGCCGTAGTTGAAATTTGTCGGCTCATAGAAGACCGCATAATCGTGGTTGCCCAGCACGCACCATTCGGTCCTATCAATAATTAAGTCGAGGCACTCCTTGGGGTTAGGTCCGTAGCCGACCACATCGCCCAGGCAGTAAATCGTTTTTACGCCTCGCGTTTCGATGTCAGCCAGAACAGTGGTCAAGGCTTCCAGATTCGAATGTATATCGCTTAGAACCGCAAACATACGCTACGTAATAGCAGAAATATCGCAACAATGCCAGCAAAAATAACCCCCGCGACAAATCCGCCGTACTTCTGGCGGATAAATTGTGGTCTTGGATCTTTCTCGTTTAGCCGTCGCCGGCACGGCGACGAAACCCCAGCGATAAATCCGCCGTACTTCTGGCGGATAAATTGCGGGGCTAAATACTATCTGCTATACCCTAAACCCTATTTTGGCTATAATGGCCCTATACAATGTGGGCGACGAGACATAAAGTATGGCTGAAATGACTCTTCTTGAAACTCGCGGACTGGTCAAAAAATACTCAGGCCGAGCCGTAGTCAATCAGGTATCCATTACCATCGGGCGACGCAGCACAGTCGGTCTTCTGGGCCGAAACGGAGCCGGTAAAACTACAACCTTCAGAATGATTATGGGCATGATTACGCCCGACGGTGGGCAGGTCCTATTTGAGGGCAGAGACGTTACCGGACTGCCTATGTATAAACGTGCCCGCCTGGGCATCGGCTATCTTTCGCAGGAGCCCAGCATCTTCCAGCGGCTGAGCGTCCGAGACAACCTGCTGGCGATTCTGGAAACGATGTCTGTCAGCAGCGTTGAGCGATACCATACAGCCAATATGCTGATAAAGCGTTTCGGTTTGACCGAGGTCGCTGACAGCCAGGGCAGATTCCTCTCCGGCGGTGAGCGAAGAAAGCTCGAAATCGCCCGAGCGATGGTGACGGAGCCTTCGTTGATTCTCCTGGACGAGCCTTTTAGCGGCGTCGACCCTATTACCGTTGAGGACTTGCAGGAGGAAATTCGCCGGCTGGTTGCAGCCGGCATGAGCATTCTGGTGACCGATCACAACGTTGAAAGGACGCTGGAGGTGGTTGACAAAGCCTACATAATCGACCACGGTCAGGTAATTGGGGCCGGCTCTCCGGCCGAGATAGTCCGCAACCAGACCGTCAGAAAGCTCTACTTGGGCAATACCTTCGCCGGCGATGAATTCGACTAAAGGTAAGGAAAGATGACGGATATTGAAAAATGTAGAATCACGCATTATCCGGCTGATGTGCTGGCAAACGCTGCCAAGCCGGTCGAAAAAGTCGACGACAACATCCGCCAGCTGGTGGAGAAAATGAAAGATATTATGCTCGCGAATAAAGGCGTCGGCCTTGCGGCGCCACAGGTGGGCGTGCCGCTTCGGCTGTTCATCATTTCACTGGACGGCAAAAGAGAAGGCGTCCGGGTTTACATAAACCCAACCGTCACGCTGGAAGGCGACCTTGCTGAGATAGAAGAAGGCTGCCTCTCGGTGCCCGGCATCTATACCAAGATTCGCCGATGCAAAAAATGCAGCGTTACCGCCGCGGACCTTGACGGCAATGAGTTTACCGAAGAGGCTGATGGCCTTTACGCCAGATGTCTGCAGCACGAGTACGATCACGTAGAAGGAATAACCATCGCCGACCGAATGTCCTCGGCAGCGAAAATCGCCCATCGAAAACAACTGAAAAAACTCAGAGAACAACACGGGAAAGATAACGAAACGTAAGAATATTCAGCCCCGCAAAGGTAAGGCCGGGACCCCTTGTGGGGTCGGGCAGAATATTTAGCCCCCCAATTTATTGGGGGGTTCAGAAACTTCCGTTGCCGTACCGGCGACGGCTAAACATGAAAAAACCATTATGAACATTGCTTACCTTGGTAGCGGTGAATTCGGCCTTGAGAGCCTTGAGGCTCTGTGCCGGTCAAGGCATAACCTGCGGTTTATCGTAACGCAGCCGCCGCGACCAGCCGGCAGAGGCAGAAAGTCTACGCCCACGCCCGTAGCCTGCTGGGCAAACGCCCAGACGATACCTTTTATCGAAACAGAAGACGCAAATCTGCCGGACATCGGCCGGCAAATCGCCGGCTATGAGCCGGACTTGATCGTCGTGATCGCATTCGGACAGAAGATAGGCAACGAACTGATAAATCTGCCCGGCCCTGGGCGGGCCATAAATGTGCACGGGTCTTTGCTTCCGAAATACCGGGGGGCCGCACCGATAAACTGGGCGATAATCA
>JAFNGF010000080.1:304-5881 GCA_017885385.1 Planctomycetota bacterium | reverse complement strand
CCGCCGGCATAAACACTACCAATCCCAACCGGAATACCTTCGTGTTCGACAACGTCAATATCCCCGCAATGATCAATTACTGGGCATCCACAGTAATCATGCACGACAACGACTGTACCCACAAAAACTACTACGCCTACCGTGACACTTGCGATCCCGTCAATAATCCTAACGGCACTAACGAGTGGATGTTCCTGCCGTGGGACAAGGACCTTACCTTCGGTCTAAACAACGGGATTGGCGGCGTCATTGCGGATCAGGATTGGCCGGGGGATGTACGCTCACCCAGTCATCCGTTCTATGGATGTTCCGAGCACCAGAAGAACGACCGCCAGTGGAATTGTCTTATTGACGCCCTTCACGATAATCCCGTAATTCGCCAGATGTACCTGCGACGGCTGCGGACCCTTATGGACGATCTTCTGCAGCCGCCGGGTACTCCCGTAGCTCAGCTCAAGCTCGAAAAAAGAATCGACGAATTGCAGGCCCAGCTTAGCACCGAGCTGGGAAGTACCTCCTGGAACAATAACGTAAACTTGATCAAAACGAGTTATTTGGCGGTCCGGCGTAAGCACCTGTTTATCGATCACAGCATACATAATCCCGGTTACGACCAGAATGCCGGCATCCCCGATGCCCAGGCAAACAGTGTCACCATCAACTTTGGAACCGTTGAATTCAACCCCGCATCCGGCAACCAGGATGAAGAATACATCCAGCTTATCAACCCTAACTTATTTGCTGTTGACATTTCCGGCTGGCATCTGGAAGGCGCTGTAGAGCATATTTTTCCGCCAGGCACGGTCATCCCGGCAGGTAGTCCGCTCTTTGTCACGCCAAATGCTGTGGCTTTCCGCAATCGCACGGCCAGCCCAAAGGGCGGAGAGCAATTGCTCGTACAGGGAAACTACAAGGGGCATCTTTCCAGCTGGGGCGAAACTATAAACCTGCTCGATAGCAATGGCGGGCTGGTCAGCACCGTTACCTACCCAGGCAATCCCAGCGATCAGCAAAGATACCTGCGGATTACAGAGGTAATGTACAACCCGGCTGAAGAAGGTGCCTATGACAACGAAGAGTATGAGTACATCGAGCTGAAGAATATTGGAACCGCCCCGCTTCTGCTGGCCGGTGTGAAATTCACCGAGGGAATTTCTTTCAGCTTCCCAGACATCAGTTTAGCTGCCGGTGGTTATGTGGTGGTGGTGAAGAATCAAGCCGCGTTTGCCTCGCGGTGTACTGTACCCGCCGGCGTACAAGTTTTAGGCCCTTATGACGGCCGGTTATCCAACAGTGGAGAAAGTGTCAAACTCGAAGACTCGACGAACAGTACGATTCTGGAATTCGGGTACAGCGATGCGTGGCGTGAAATTACCGATGGGCAAGGCTTTTCTCTTACCATAGTAAATCCAGCAAATCCTGACGCAAATAGCTGGGGCGAAAAAGACTCCTGGCGCGCAAGCGCATTTTATGGCGGCTCGCCCGGCTGGGACGATACCGGCATTATTCCTGAGCCTGGCTCAGTGGTAATAAACGAGGTATTGGCACACGCCCACGCTGACGCCCCGGACTGGATAGAGCTTTACAATACTACCGCCGAAGCGATCAATATCGGCGGCTGGTTCTTAAGTGACGATGGCAACGACCTGACCAAATACGAAATTGCCGATGGCGCGGTCATTGCCACTAACGACTATCTTGTCTTCTATCAAGACCAGCATTTTGGCAATCCTGCTGACCCCGGCTGTCACCGGGCGTTTGCCTTAAGCGAGAATGGCGACCAGGTATATCTGTCATCGGCCTTAGCCCCCGCCCCTGCGGCGGGGGTACTATTGACCGGCTATCAGGAGCTGGAGGATTTTGACGCCTCCGAGACGGGCGTATCGTTTGGCAGGTATTATAAAGCCAGTACGAATAACTACAACTTTGTGGCGATGAGCGAGAATACGCCCGGCAAGGCCAACGCCTATCCGAAGGTTGGGCCTATCGTTATCAATGAGATTATGTACAATCCCGGCTCAGGCAACCAAAATGAGGAGTATATTGAGCTATTTAATATCAGTTCCGAGCCGGTGACTTTATATCGTTATGACAAATCTGAACCCTGGCGGTTTACCGATGGCATAGAGTTTGTGTTTCCTTCCGAACCGGTAGTTACGATACCCGCGGGCGGCTATTTATTGGTGGTAAAGCACCTGGATGCTTTTGCCGCCCGATATGGTGTTATGCCTGCTGGGGTGGTGGTTCTTGGCCCTTATGATGGCCAGCTGCAGAATGGCGGAGAAAAGCTGGAGCTAAGCATGCCCGGTGACGTGGATGAATTTGGCACACGCTATTATATCCGGATTGACAGGCTAAACTACAGTGACGGCTCTCATCCTGAGGACTGTCCCGGCGGCGTAGATTTGTGGCCTACCGAAGCTGACGGCGGCGGGATGTCACTTTCTCGCCGGATCTCTTCTGTTTACGGTAATGACGTAGCCAACTGGAAAGCCGGCGCTGCTTCGCCTGGGCGGAAAAACCCATAAGGTTTTCAGTCAAAACCGGCTCATTTCTGTCACTTGGCGTTCAGGCGGTATTCATACAGGCTGTTTCCAATCTCACGACAGGCTTGAATTGTTTCAGGATAAGGTCTGTCGCAGATGTCCACGAATCCGATCTGATAGTTTTCGCCGTCGCCGCGGCCGGTTGTAGCCTGATCCTTATACTGGAACCAGTGTGTCCCGACAATGAAGGGATTCCTGAGTGCTCCTTGAACATAGTCCTTATATTTGGCGGCACGGTCTTGCTGATCGGCTGTTTTCCTTAGCCCGGTGTGAAACATTCCACGGTCCAACGCCCCAAAGTGGAACTCACCTATGATTACGGGCTTATCCAGGCCTGTCCCGAGCCCGGTCGAGGGACCGTCCGGCAAGCGAAGGTCCTCCACACTGTAACTATAACGATTGTAGCTAACAACGTCACAGGACTTTGCAGCCGCCCTCGCCGCCAGGTCGTTGCCCCAGGCAAATCGGCAGCCCATATAAAGCTGGTTTGGCGCGACCTTTTTGAGCTCCTGGCGAATGGTGTCAAAGTAGGTCTCCGCGGTTTTGGTGTAAAAGGCGGTGAGGTCCGACCGGGCTTTATCTTTGTCCGGAGCCTGCTGACTTTGGAGCAATGCCTCCCACGCGGCATATTGAGTGCCCCAGGTCTTGTTGAGCTTGTCGATCGTTTCGTACCTGGTCTTCAGGTCCTCCAGGAACACTTTTTTGGCGGGCTGATCTGGAGGCGAGATCAGGGTCGCTACGGCCAGGGAGACCTCGTCACCCCACGGAAGCTCGTTGTGCACGAAGTAGCCGATGCACCATGGGTCGCCGGCAGATGCCTGCTTCTCTTTTGCCAGACGCTCAGCCAACCCCTGACGGAAGCTGGGGTCAAAGACATCATAAAACTTACCCCAATAACCGGTCGAGCCTTCCAGGTTTTTCGCCTCGCAGCTTATCGTGGCCGCATAAGGGGTTTTGCGAATCAAATAGATTTCAGGGTCCGACCAGTTGGCAATTGTATTCAGGCCCCAGCTTTTCAAGCGACTCTGGGTAATCTCAGCAAAGGCGCGTTGCCAGTCTGGCCCGTACTTGCGCAGAAGATTTGCCTGACTGAAGTCGTAAGTTTTGTATGGACTGTGGTCTTTATAGTAGCCGTGGGGCGCCCAACCGCCGGTGCCGTAGAACTTGGCAAATGGCGAGTCGGGCTTCGACAGGTTCTGGAAATAGTTTTCGCGGCCGGTAATTGGAGTGGCACTTGCGCCTCGGACACAATCAATGCCGTGCGACCAGAAAAGTCGACCCTCTGGGTCTACAATCCACCACTTGCCTTTGTACTTTTGCACGCGGAAGAACCCTGTCGCCGTAAGCGCGGGGCCGGCGGACCAGCCGCCGTACTGATCGCGGTCTGGTGGTCCCGGATTTGCCGCCAGCTCTTTCTCCTCGGCTCGGCCGTAAGCGATCAGCTCCTCTACAGAATGAGTCTTGCCTGGCCAGTCCTTGTGAATGAACTGGCCAAACTCATCAATGAAAGGTAAGTATGTCTTTGCATTCAGCACCTGGACGTGCCCGCCGGCAATAACGTTGTCGATTTCAAAAACATGGTCGGCCTTGGGACTATTAACGAAGACAAGCAGCTGTGTCACGTTCGAAGGATCGATCTTGCCGGCATAAACCGGAGCGGCTCTCATGCCGACAAGCTCTAACGGCTCGGAAAGCCGCCAGGGCACGGGAAATACATTCACGGTCAGTTTGCCTGCCGCTTGCGGTTTTAGCGCGATGCTCTCGGTCACACAGTTTTTTTCGCCGTCGGCGCCGGGATTGTCCACGCGACAGTGCACAGTGACAGACTGGTCGCTGAGGTTTCTGACGTCGATGGCTACGTACTCGTACTCTGACAGGTCCCACTTGCCGGCCGGCGCCTTCAACGTAACGCCGGGCCACGGTTCTTTATGATGGGTTCGGATGCACAATGCCCCCGCCTGAGAAAGGGAAATCTCAGCATCCGTTACTGTCACCGCACCGGTATCAAACCTTTGCCCAAAATCAAAAAGAACCAGCGGCTGCAGCCCCGCAGCGGAACTTGAATCCGCAGGCTCTCCCGCAGCGCCCAGCAGAACTGTATCCTTCGCTGCGCTCAGGAGGGTCCCTGCCGAAGCCAAAGCCGAGATAATCAGCAGAAAAAATAGGCAGATGTCACGCCTCATCGTGTCCCCTTTCAAAATATGCCACAGATTACACAGATTTTTCTCCGCAGATTACACAGATGGACAATTTGTCGAATTCGTGTTATGAATCGGTGAAATCTCTTGTTATCGCTGTTCATCCGTGTTAGCAGCTCGTGTGAGCAGATACCACATAGTCCCGTATTCTGGAGAAAGCTTTAGCAGGCTCTGTCCGGCTTCGGTAGAAACGACTACATCGTGCTTTGGCAGCCCGTCTGGGCCAAGTGCCCGGCATATCCACCGCCCGTCCAGTCGTAGTGAGCCTTCAACCGCTTCTATCTGCACGGGCGGGCTGCCCCAATTTGTGCCGACCGTCCGTCGGTCCTCGGAAAACTTCATGCCGGTATTCTCGCACCGTCCACAGGCCGTAACCAGAATCTTCTGGCTCTTGTCCAGCCACTTTTCATCCAGTGCAGTTACAGTCAGTGCCACAAAAGAAGGCCCGATCACAACAATCTTCCCCTGGGTATCTGCCTTGAATCTGCCGGCATGACCCACATACACTTGAGCACCGCGACCGCTCGCACAAAAAAGGCCTTTGCCGTCTTCAACAGACCACTCCAACTTTGCAGCAGGTCCAAACACGTCTCGATGACCATCTCTGTTGCCAATCGCTGGGACTAACTGAATTTTGAGCATTTCACGTATGGTCGTCTCAGGTTGCCCACCAAAGGCCCTCAGCATATCCCCATCATATTTAAGGTGTAACTTTGCCAGTGTCGGCAGGATTCCTGCCGGGCCGGTCCATGACCGGATAATAAAGCCGCCCAGCGGCGCTATATCAACGTCACGAAATATAGCTGCTCCTGCCCGCATAAAGCCCCACTTGG
>JAFNGF010000080.1:0-209 GCA_017885385.1 Planctomycetota bacterium | reverse complement strand
CCAGGCGGAAAAGAGTCGCCTCCTGTGGATAATCAGTCATAGCCCTTTGCTCAACAATCCAATTGTTGCTGTCCCACGGACGGCCCGGAAACCTCGGATGCTGCCAGTAAGCATGGGTGTCGATAAAATCCATATCGCTTTGGGCGTAAAGTCCGAGCGGCCCAAAAACAATCGTGCCTGTTATAAGTGCCTTGCAGCCAAGCTCATTC